>DCGX01000044.1:683-5984 GCA_002315505.1 Ruminococcaceae bacterium UBA1767 | reverse complement strand
AAACGAAAAATCAATTAAAGATAATTCTTGAAATATTTCTCATTTTCATATATAATAAGCGACGAGTGAGGTGAAATCGATGAAATTCAGGCAAATCATATTATGGATGATGAAGGCATTTGTTGCAGTTGTAATTTCTTTTGCAATTATGTGCGGCTTCAGTTTTTTCTATGACAACGTACCTGCTCATTTCGACAATCTCAATAATTCAACAGATTACAAATACGAATCTAACAAATTCTATTCAAAGGCTACCGAGGGTATCGCCTTCGGACATACCAATAATGACGGATTTAACAATGAGCTTGATTTAGGCGAAAAGGATATCGATATTTTACTTATGGGCTCATCGCAGGAGGAAGCCTTTAACGTAAAAACAAGTGAAAGTACAGCGGCTCAGCTCAACAGACTTTTCGGCAACAATTACTACACCTACAGTATTGCTCATTCAAGCCAGACTCTCCCGTATTTTGTCAGAAATCTTGAATCTGCGTTAAAAACATACAAGCCGAAGTCTTACGTTTTATTTGAAGTTCAATCGATTCTTATTACTCCGGAAATAGCACAGAATGCACTCAATAACACTCTTGAAAGATTATCCTCTGCAAAGGGTATTGCCGCTGACCTGCAGAAAGTTCCGTATCTTAAGGTTTTATATCATCAGTTCAATGATTATAAGGCTCTAAAAGCAACCCCGACTGTTGCAGGTTCAGACAATACAAATACAGCTACCGACGAATATACGCAGAACATCGACGGGCTTATGCAAAAAATCGAAGAGCTTTGTGCAAAGTATAATGTAACTCCGATAATCTACTATCAGCCACACCTGTCACTTAATAATGACAAGACAGTAAATGTGCTTAATATAGACACTCCGTTGAATGAAATTTCCGGTTTCTACAATTCATACGTTTCTCTTTGTCAGAAGCATAACATTATATTTGTCGATATGACAGATGATTTTCTAAAAAATTACAATGAGAAGCAGATTCTTCCTCACGGTTATTGCAACACTAAGGTCGGTGTCGGACACCTCAATGCCGAAGGTCACAGAATCATTGCTGAAAGGCTGTATGCCACTATTGAAGAAAAGGCGGTGACACGATGAGCTTTTCTTCACTTGAATATATTATTTTCTTCGGGATTGTATTAGTTGTAATGGCAATCTCAAATGCACTCAAAAGCAAGTGTAAAATCGAAACGGTACAACAGATAAGGCACGTATTTCTGCTGATAATGAGCTACATTTTCTACGGCTGGGCAGATATGAAATTCTGCTTTTTAATGCTGGCTCTGACAATTGTTTCATACGTGACATCACTGATTGTTGCCAAACGTGACAAGTACGAAAAGGCGGCAACCGTGCTCGGAGTTGTGACACCGCTTGTAATACTTGGAATTTTCAAATATTTCAATTTCTTTGTCGATTCCTTTGCACAGCTTCTGCACACAAGCTCGAGCGTCACACTTTCGCTTGTTCTCCCTGTCGGAATTTCTTTTTACACCTTCCAGTCATTAAGCTACACTATTGACGTAAAAAGAGGAAAGATTGAAGCACAGAAGGATTTCATAAATCTTGCTTTGTACATTTCTTTCTTCCCTCAGTTAGTTGCAGGTCCTATCGTCAAGGCGGAGGATTTTATTCCTCAGCTTCATGAGGACAGGTCGGTTTCACTGAAAAATCTTGAAAAGGGTTTACAGATTTTTGTTCTCGGTCTTTTCAAAAAAATAGTTATTGCCGACAGACTTTCTATATTCGTCGACGAGGTATTTGAAACTCCGTCCGCATTTTCGGCTCTTACTGTTGTTCTTGCGGTAATTTCTTATTCAATTCAGATTTATTTTGACTTCTCGGGTTACTCCGATATGGCAATCGGCTCTGCGAAGTGCCTCGGATTTGATTTGAGAAGAAATTTCAACTTCCCGTACATTTCAAAAAATGTCAGCGAGTTCTGGAAACGCTGGCACATCAGCCTTTCATCATGGCTTATGGAATATCTTTACATTCCGCTCGGCGGCAACAGAAAAGGTGTTGCAAGAACATACATCAATCTTGTTATCACTATGCTTTTAGGCGGATTGTGGCACGGTGCAAGCTGGACCTTTGTTGCGTGGGGTCTGTTCCACGGAATCGGACTTTGCGTACACAAGCTGTACAAAAAAATCCGAAAGTTGCCTAAGGACTACAAAGGAAGCACCATCCCGAACATAATCAGCACAGTTTGTACATACATATTTGTTTGCTTCGGATGGATTTTCTTCCGTGCTGAGAGCTTTGCTAATGCGTGGGATGTTTTCAGAGCAATGTTCACACTTCAGGGCGGTGTTCAGCACTATTACATATGGACATTCGTTGCAATTGCAGTTGTTATCGTAAGATTTGTTTCAGTTACTCTCAGAAACAAAAAAGCAAATGAAGCACTCACAACAGACAGTTACATCTATTTACCGCTTGATAAAACATGGGGACTTACATTGTTCTCGCTGTTCATTATGCTGACCGCCGCACTCGCATATTTTTCAAGCAATCCGTTTATATATTTCAGATTCTGATTCAAAGCCATCGGTTTTTCGGTGGCTTTATATTATATCAAGATGCTTCATTGCCGATATTACTTTCGACTTATTTTTATCATTCAATTCGACAAGCGGTAGCCTGTAAACATCCCTGCAAAGTCCCACAAGGCTCATTGCATATTTTATCGGAACAGGATTCACATCGCAGAACAGCACATTACACATTTCAAGATATTTTTTCTGAAGAGCGGCACTTAAATCAATATCACCGTTAATTCCCGTCACCGCAATGTCATGTGCCTGCTGCGGCATAAGATTGGCAAGTACGGAAATCGTTCCGATTGCTCCCATTGCCACAAAAGCGGCGGAATGGTCATCATTTCCGCAATAAATATTGAGATTATCACCGCACAATTCCATCGTTTTCATCAGTGCGGAAAGATTTCCGTTTGCCTCCTTGGTTGCAACGATTTTCGATACTTTCGATAATTCTTTATACGTTTCGGGTTTAATATCAACACCCGTTCTTGTCGGAACATTATACGTTATTATCGGTGTACTGACGTGCCTTGCAATACACAAATAGTGCTCAATGAGTCCCTCCTGTGAGGTTTTGTTGTAATACGGAGTAACAATCAACAGCCCGTCTGCCCCGCATTCCTCAGCCGCCTCACTTCTGCGAAGCACCTTCTGAGTACAATTTGAGCCGACACCCGCAATAACAGGCACTCTGCCCTCAACGTATTTTATTACGGATTTAATCATCTGTCTGTGCTCTCTGTCTGACAGCACTGAGCTTTCGCCTGTTGTACCGCAGACCACTATTGCATCTGTTGAATTTGAAATCTGAAAATCAATATTCTTTTTAAGAGTCTTATAATCTATTCTTCCCGATTTTTCAAAAGGCGTAATAATTGCACAGGCCGAGCCTTTGAAAATCACCTGCTTCATAGCATCAACTCCATAATAAAAATAAACCGCATCGCTTTTAAACGACACGGTTTTAAACTAAATTTATTTAATTAGTCCATATAGCCCTTAGCTGCAAGAAGCTCTGCAAGGAGAACTGCTCCGCCTGCTGCACCACGAAGTGTGTTATGTGAAAGGCAAACGAACTTATAATCATACTGTGTATCCTCACGAAGACGACCGATGCTTACTGCCATACCTCCCTCAAGGTCACGCTGAAGCTTTGTCTGAGGCATATTGTCCTCTACAAAGTAATTGAGGAACTTCTTCGGTGCACTTGGAAGTGCAAGCTCCTGAGGAACACCCTTGAAGTTTTCCCAGATGCTGATAATTTCTTCCTTTGAAGGAGCCTTATCTGCAAACTTCATAAATACTGCACCCATATGACCATTTGATACAGGAACACGAAGGCACTGAGCTGTGAAGTGAGGAACTGTTGCGTTAACAATCTCGTCGCCCTCAATATTACCCCAGATTTTAAGAGGCTCCTGCTCGCTCTTCTCTTCCTCACCGCCGATGAACGGAATTACGTTATCGAGCATCTCAGGCCATGTTGCAAAGGTCTTACCTGCACCGGAAATAGCCTGGTATGTGCAAACAAGAACATCCTCAACCTTGTAGCCTGCCTTGTCAAGCGGATAAACTGCAGGAACATAGCTCTGAAGTGAGCAGTTTGACTTAACTGCGATAAAGCCTCTCTTTGTGCCAAGACGCTTCTTCTGTGAAGCAATAACATTAATATGGTCTGCATTAAGCTCAGGAACTACCATCGGAACGTCAGTTGTGCCTCTGTGAGCGCTGTTATTTGAAACAACAGGGCACTCAGCCTTAGCATATCTCTCTTCAAGAGCCTTAATCTCGTCCTTCTTCATATCAACTGCACAGAATACAAAATCAACAAGAGAAGCGATTTTCTCAACGTCGTCTGTTGCATTCATAATAACAAGGTCTGCCATATTCTCAGGCATCGGAGTATCCATACACCAACGGGTGCCAACTGCCTCCTTATATGTCTTTCCTGCTGAACGTGGACTTGCTGCGAGAACTACAACCTCAAACCAAGGATGCTTTTCGAGTAATGAAGCAAATCTCTGACCTACCATACCGGTAGCGCCGATAATACCTACCTTGTACTTTTTCATGACAAAATCACCTCTGTAAAAATTTCAAAAATATGTTGCTAATTGTTATATTTTGCAATATAATATATAGGTTAGCAACCAAATATTGTTTTAAATAATATCATTATTAATTATTATAGTCAATAGTTGCAGTTAAAATATTTTATTTTTTGAGGCACAAAAATGAAAAAAAGTGATTTTTTCTACGATTTACCCGAAGAGCTTATTGCTCAGCACCCGATTGAACCGAGAGACAGTTCACGTCTTTTGGTCCTTGACAAAAACACGGGTGAAATTGAACATAAAATTTTCCGTGATATTGTTGACTGTTTTGAAGAGGGCGACTGCCTTATTCTTAACAACACACGTGTTCTCCCTGCGAGAATGTACGGCGTTAAGGATGAAACAGGTGCTGTGGTTGAATTTCTTCTTCTCAATCAGCACGATGCCCACGAATGGGAGGTTATGGCAGGTCCCGGAAAAAAGGCCAAGGTCGGCTCACACTTCTCCTTCGGTGACGGAATTCTCAAGGCTGAAATTACTGAGGTTCTTGAAAACGGCAACAGAATTGCACAGTTTTCATACGAGGGCAATTTCTACAATGTAATCGACAAAATCGGCGAAATGCCTCTCCCCCATTACATTAAGGAAAGACTTGAGGATAAAGAAAGATATCAGACCGTTTATTCAA
>DCGX01000044.1:330-542 GCA_002315505.1 Ruminococcaceae bacterium UBA1767 | reverse complement strand
CCTGTTAAGACAGAGAACATTGAAGAGCATCAGATGCACTCCGAGCATTATATGATTCCGAAGGAAACTGCAGATATTATCAACCGAACAAAGAAAAACGGCGGAAGAGTTATTGCAGTAGGCACAACCTGTTGCAGAACACTCGAGTCTGTCTGTCAGGCAAAGGGTGAGGTCTGCGAATACGACGACTGGACAAGTATTTTTATTTATCC
>DCGX01000044.1:0-317 GCA_002315505.1 Ruminococcaceae bacterium UBA1767 | reverse complement strand
GGTTATGAATTCAAGTGCATTGACGGACTTATAACGAATTTCCACTTGCCCGAAAGCACACTTATTATGCTTGTAAGCGCATTCTGCGGATACGAAAACACCATGAATGCGTACAAGATTGCCGTTGAAGAGCGATACAGATTCTTCTCGTTCGGCGATGCTATGGGAATTTTCCCGAACAAAAAATAATCAGGACGGTTACTTATGGCAGAATTTAAAGTAATTAAACAAGAAGGTAATGCACGTCGCGGTGAGTTTACAACAGTTCACGGCACAGTGCAGACTCCCGCATTTCAGAATGTTGCAACCTGCGGTGC
>DCGX01000061.1 GCA_002315505.1 Ruminococcaceae bacterium UBA1767 | reverse complement strand
GCACCACGCATACGCATTGCTGTAAATGCCTCATGACCTGGTGTATCAAGGAAAGTAATCTTGCGATCGTTAATCTCTACCATGTAAGCACCAATAGCCTGAGTGATACCACCTGCCTCACGTGCTGTAACCTTTGTGTCTCTAATTGCATCAAGAAGTGATGTTTTACCATGGTCAACGTGTCCCATTACGCAAACAACAGGATCACGGAGAACAAGGTCTTCATCCTCATCTTCGCTGTCGTCAATAATTCTGTCCTCGATTGTAACAACAACAGCCTTTTCGCACTTTGCACCAAGCTCTGTTACAACGATTTCAGCTGTATCGTAGTCAATCACTTCATTTACAGTAGCCATCTGACCGAGAGCAAAGAGCTTTTTAATAACCTCTGCGGCGGTCATATGAAGCATTTCAGCAAGCTCGCCGACTGTGATTTCTTCAGGAACCTGAACAACCATCTGTGGCTTCTTTGCACGCTCAGCAGCAATTCTCTTAAGTCTTTCAGCCTCTGTTTCACGGCGTGAAGAACGCATACCCTGCTTGCGGTACTGCTTTGACTTCTGATTGATTTTCTGTTTATTTGTAGTTCTGTCGCTTCTTACATCGTGGCTGACAGGAGCAATATTTTCATAACGCTCATTGTATTTATCAAGGTCAACATTGTCTGCACGGGTATCAACAGTACGAGTTTCACCCTTTGTACGACTCTGCATCTTTGCGTTAGGGTCTTTAACCTTTTTCTTCGGCTGTTCGTTATTCTTCTGAGGCTGTTTTGCTTCGCCCTTATCAGCTTTCTTATCCTGCTTTTTCTCGTCAGCCTTTTTAGGCTCTGCCTTTGCTTCTTCCTTAGCTTCAGGCTCAGCCTTTTCTTTCTTTGTTTCCTTCTTCGGCTCATTTGCTGTTGCAAAATATGCGTCGAAGCTCTCAACACTATGTTCCTTTGTGAACGTTTCAAAAATTATATCAAGCTCCGGTTCTTCAAGAGCTGTCATAGACTTCTTCTGTTCCTCAAAGTGTTTAGCCAAAATATCAAGAATTTTTTTGCTCGGAACATCAAAATCCTTTGCGACTTCATGGACTCGGTATTTATTTATCATAAATTCGTTCCTCCCCGGATTTATTTTCGTTTAACTTATTTATAAGCGATTTTGAAAAACCGCTGTCGTTTACGGCAATTACTGCCGCCTTAAAGCTCAATGCCTGTTTGATGTCAAGCATCGAATATTTTACTGAATATGTTTTAATTCCGTTTTCTTTTGCAAGAGCTTCCATTTCTTCAGCTAATCTTTCGGACGCATCCGAGCAGATAAACATCAGCTGTGCCGCCGAAGATTTAATAGACTCCTTGCACGCATCGTGACCGAGGCTTAATTTGCCTGCCTTACGACACAAGCCGAGCAGATTGAGAAAAGAATCATTCATTCGACTTCAACTCCTCAGCCATTTTCTGATACACTTCATCCGGAATGCGGCACTGGAATGACTTTTCAATCCTCTTGGATTTCTGAGCAATTCGCAAACAGTTTTCATCTCTGCAAATATATGCTCCTCTGCCGTTGAGTCTGCCTGTAAGGTCTAAAAGAATTTCGTCATCGGGAGTTTTTACAACCCGGACAAGCTCTTTTTTCGGCTTCATTTCACCGCAACCGGTACATTTACGAAGAGGTATTTTTTTCTGTTGCACTACCGCACCTCCTCACTATTAAAGTGTAATTGTCGGCTCAACCTTTCCGCTTTCGGATTTGATGTCAATCTTCCATTTTGTGAGCTTAGCGGCAAGACGGGCATTCTGTCCCTTATTGCCGATAGCAAGTGAAAGCTGAAGGTCCGGCACGATTACACGGCATGATTTTTCGTTTTCATCAAGAATTGTTACAGATACAACATCTGCCGGAGCAAGTGATGCTGCAACGAATTCTGCAGGGTCGTCGCTGTACTTGACAATGTCAATTTTCTCACCGTAGAGCATATCAACAATTTTGCCGACACGAGCACCTCTCGGTCCGATGCAGGCACCTACTGCGTCAACATTCTCGTCTGCGCTGTAAACAGCAACCTTTGTTCTTGAGCCTGCTTCACGGGATACGGATTTGATTTCAACTGTACCATCGAAGATTTCAGGAACTTCAGACTCGAACAATCTCTTAACAAGGCCCGGATGTGTTCTTGAAATTGTTGCTCTCGGTCCGCGCTTACCCTCTTTTTCATCGCTTACACTTGCGATAAATACCTTAATAAGCATACCCGGTACGAGGGTTTCGTTAGGAATCTGCTCACTGCGGAACAATGTTTCCTGTGCCTTGCCGATTTCAACAATAGCATCCTTGGTTTCAGGGTCAACTCTTGAAACCTTTGCAGTAACGATTTCCTGATTACGGCTCTGGAATTCCTCACGCAATTTGCTATGCTCAGCCTCACGAATGCCCTGACGGATAACGTGCTTACCCTTGTCAGCGGCGATACGGCTTACTTCCTTGGTTTCAAGCTCGATTTCAATAATGTCGCCTACCATAGCAGTGCTCTTATACTTCTGTGCCTGTTCTACGGTAAGGTCTTCCTCAGGTGAAACAACCTCGGAAACAACATTCTTTCTTACGAATACACGCATTGTTTCTTCTTCCGGATTAAGCTCACAGAAAACAATGTCTTTGTTGTTGTAATCACGCTTAACAGCTGTTACAAGTGCCTTCTGAATACCCTCACACAATACATCCATAGGTATTCCTTTTTCTTTTTCAAGCAAATGTAATGCCATAAAAAGTTCTTTGTTAACCATTATTCTTCTCCTCCGAAATCATCAAGTTTAACATAAGATGTTTCTTTTTTATTAATCATAAGCCCCGTACCGTCTTCAAGTCGAAGCTCAAATGTGCCGTTGTCATAGCTTGAAAGAATACCCTTGTACTCTCTCATTCCGTTTAAAGGACGAATCAGCTTAACCATTACAGGCTCGCCTAAGCATTTTTCAAAATGTTCGTCACGCTTTAAATCACGTTCAAGTCCCGGTGAACAAACCTCAAGACAATAGCTCTGCTCAATCGGGTCCGCATCATCAAGCGGCTTATCAATTGCGTGGCTCATATCTACGCAGTCATCAATAGATACTCCGCCTTCCTTGTCGATGAAGATACGCAAAAACCAGTCTGCACCTTCCTTTTCAAAGCGAACGTCCCAGATTTCAAGACCGAGCTCTGCTGCAATCGGTTCTGCAATCTCCCAAACTGTGCTGACGGTAATACCGCCTTTGCCTTTAGAAGCCATATACTCCCTTCTTTCATAACAACACAAAAGAGCGGGTTGCCCCACTCCTTTGTCAATACTTATTTAACTTACGGTAATATATTACCACACACTTTTCAAAATATCAAGTGTTTTTTTATTTATCTTTTTTAACAAGTCCCTTTAATGGATTTTCGGGCTTTACTCCGCCTGTAAGAAGTCCGTTATTGTACATTAATAATGCACCGACGATTGAAAGAATAACACAAATCGGAATAAGTGCACCTGTACCGATTGTCGGAGCAAGGATAACAATAAGTGTTGCTGCTGCTATCGGGAGAATCGAGAGCTTCCAGTACTGTACGAGATATCCTCCGAGCAATGCTCCGAACAATGCAGGAATAACCTGGTTGAATGCCGGTCCGAACACAGAACCCTCTGCAGTAATTTTAGGCAGAATCGGTGAAAGAAGAAGAACACCTGCCGCAATAACAACAGTACATACTATTGCTGAGGTTGCGACTGCGATTGTGTTAACAACCTCCTCCTCATCTGTACCCTTCTTCGGCTTTACGATGTTTTTTGCGTTCAATGCACACGGGAGCTTGAGATTTGCAATATTGCCCGATACGAATGAAAGATATGTTGCGCCTGCGCCCATCATAGGAGTGTAGAAGCAAATTTCAATAAGTGCTGTCGGCCAGAAAATCAACGCAACTCCCCAAAAGCCTTTAAGCACATCACTGATTTCCGGACGAACATTGAGATAGAACATAATAGAAACCGGTACGGAAACCAGAACAATTATTGCCAGAACAGAAAATATACTGCCCCAGAAATGAGTTTTTTCTACGAAAGGTGTAAACTGACTTTCCTTTTTCATACTGCGGGCCTCCATTCTAACATTGAAATACTTTCAGGAAGAACTGCATATACAAGCATAGCCATTCCCATTCCTGCAAACATACTGATAGGCATTACAAACGGTTCAAATTTATCCCACTTGAATTTTTTGCAAAGCGTCTGCAAAATAACAACTAAAATTATAGAAGTAAGCAGAACTGCAAGTGACATAACACCTGCACCCATACCTGTTGCCTGTTTTACACCGTTTTCTTCAATCGTTGAGGCTTTACCTGCAAGAGATGTTCCGACAAATGCAGAAATCAAGCCGATAAAGGTTGCCGCTGTAATAATATCACCGAATTTATTATCCGAGCCTGAATCAAGCTTAACCTTGCCGACCTTCTTCTGAATTTTTTTCAAAAGGAGCGGGCAAAGAACCAATGACAAAATAACACCCAACGTCATAACCCATGCAACGGCTGAAAAAACTGTCGGGTCTGTAATATCCTGTCCGAATGCAACGGCCTTTCCACTACCTGCGAAAGCCTCCATCGCATTCTGTGCGGCAGTAACCTCATACTGAAGGTTACCTACAACCGTCAATCGTATCCATGGTAAAACCGTACCGAGTGAGCTTGCAAGTACAACAACAGTTGCAAGAATCGAAACAGCAGGAGCAATTGTGAACAATGCACTCGCAGTAATAGCGTCCTTCATCTTTTTAGCTGAAAGACCGATTTTCTTTCCGTGATTATAAGCTCTTATCAGAAAGAAAAGTGACTGACCTATAACGAAAGCAATAACGATAAAGGCAATCAGATACATAAATTTACTTTCTTTGAAATCCATACTAACCTCCGCAAAAATAATACTTTAGTATATTAGCATAACGGAGCTATGCAGTCAAGCATTTTATAGCTTAAATGATTAATAATTTTAATAAATAGATAATTGCCCATTTGATTTTATTTTTCTAAGCCGGTAACCTGATTTTTTTCAAAAAAACAAAAAAACACAAAATATTAATATAATTGTAACATCTTTGTGACAAATTGCCATTATTCTTACTTATAGAGATGTTAAATCTCTATTTTTCATTTTTATTTTCTCTTTCCCTTTGAACGGCAGGTGGTGCATCACCTGCCGTTCACCCCTTTTACAGGGTATCTGCAATAAACAATTTGGGGTCTGTCGCATTCCTGCGCAGACCCCTTTTACTTTCTTATTTATTTTTTGCTTCGCGTCGTTTCTGAAGCTCAGCGGAAATCTTTGCTTTTTTCTCGCCGACAATGTCATATCTGAACATTGGAATAGCGGCAAGCAAGCTAAATATACCCGGTGCTCCGACATATGCAAAGTAAACCATATTTTTAGTTGATGTTTCAATATTTTCCATACTTGCAGAAGCATCATAGCCCGAGGCCTGAACAAGTATCAGACCGAGTGCCGCACCTATTGCAAGACAAACCTTGATTGTCAGAGTAAGAATCGAGAACGCAGGACCTTCTGTGCGTCTGCCTGTTTCGTACTCATAATTATCAACGCAGTCCGCAACCATAATCATCGGCATAAGCGTTACTGCACCGAACTGCAAGCCTGTAAGGAACAGCATTACAAGCATTACAACCATATTCGTTGTAACAAATGCGTAAACGAGGAAAGCAATCATTGAAATAACAAAGCCGTAAATTGACATGGCAATAAACGTGTTTTTCTCACCCATTTTCTTAATAAGCACAGGCGTTATCGCCATACTTATCATTGAGCCGATTGCCGTTGTAATGCCAAGAGCGATTACATAATTTTCGCTTCCGAGAAGTACGTTTGATGCTTGAACCTGAATTGCCATTGCCATCTGTCTGCCTGCGCCGAGGAAATATGAGATGATAACAAGCATAAGCGGTTTATTGGATTTAAGTGCCTTGAACATTTCACCGAATGACATTTTCTCGGCTGAATACGGAACACGTTCTTTATTGAAGAAATAAATTAGTGCGAACAAAAGACATCCCAGAACACCGACAACGATTGCCGTCACAAGATACTCCGATGAGCTGATAGGGTCATCCTTTGCACCCTTTTCAATGCCGAAAACCTTTGAACCGCCCGGAATAATAAGGCATACAACAGGAACAATTACAGCCGCAGCTGAGAAGCCTATCTGCTTGAGTGTGTTTGCAATCGAGATAACATTTGTTCTCTCGTCAGGATTCGGTGTAAGCACAGAGGCAATTCCCTGAGAAGGTACATCGCCGAGAGTCATAGCCATACTCCAGAGCAGGAATGTTATAAATATATATGCATAAAGACCTGCACCCGTAAACGGCACTTTGATAAACAATATAACCGTCATTACAAGAAGCGGTAAAATTGAATATGCAATAAACGGCTTCAGCTTGCCCTTAGGACTGTTTTTACGTTCAATCATATTTCCGACAACAGGGTCAAACACAGCGGAAACAATTTTGACAATCAAAATCAGAATGCCGACAACTGCAAGGTCTGCCGCCATCTGAGAATGATAAAATTCCGCCTGGTAAGAATTGAGGAAACCGACTATCGCCTGGAAGCCGAAAAGTCCGAGCGAATATGCACCGATTTCCTTAAAATTCATATACTTTTTCAATATAATTCCCCCTCAGGATATTGTATAAAAAGCTATTCAGCCAATATTAAACAGCAGAGACTATCCGAAAAATTATTCCGGATAGTCTCTTTTTATTATGATTAATATTTGATTGCGTCAATGATAACCTGAATCAGAACGAAAATTCTGAGAGAAGTAAACTTGTGCCAGAATGTAGCGAGCTTTGCCTTAGCAGAAGTATCAACCTCATACTCAAGTGGTTCTGTGCCATCGTCGATTACAAGTGCCTGTGTGAGTGTGCATCCGCCCTGACCGAAGAGCTGACATCTGATGTACTGGAAGTCCTCTGCTCCGTCAATCTTATCAAGGTCAATTGTGTATGTAGCAACATCAGCTGACTCTGTAAGAGTCTTTTCAGCGATAACCTGACCGTCTGCAACCCAGTTAACAAGGCTTGCATTCTTAACCTTAACAGTTACCTTGTGACCGTCAACTGAAACCTCTGTGAATTCAGGATACGGAAGTCCTGTATTTCTTGCATCGATTTCTTCCTGCGGACCAAGATTTTCCTCAGCACGGATAATTCTTGTTGTGCAGAAGAAATTACCGTTAATCATTGTTTCCTTGATGTTATCAAGTGTGTTTTCTTCCATCATAAACTCGCAGAATGAAGAGTCAACATCTCTGATATAGTGAGCATCGCTGTTTGAGAATGCAATAACATTCTTGCCGTAAGGAAGACACTCCATAAGAAGGTTATCCCAAAGGATTCTGTCATGAGGAGTAACTGAGTTTTTCTCGTTGAATACTTCCATACCAAGACATGAATCATATCTCAAAAGAATGTCTGCAAAATAATGAACATTCTCAGGGTCTGAGAGAGCAGCCTTATCTCTGTTTGAGTGGAGCCAGTCGCCCGGATGATTGATGAATGAATATCCGCCTGCCTCATCAGCGAGCTTAACGGCACCTTCATAGTCATTCTCATAACCGAGGTAGTTGTCACCAACACCTGCAGGAAGGAACATACCGTTAACGTGGTCTTTTGTAATGGTGAGAGCGTTGAGCTCGTTACCACCCGGAACACAGGTCATACCATAGCCTCTTGCTGTACCATCAGCCAAAGGATATGAGCCGTTCTGAATAGCTTCATACTCATCATCTGTGAGCCATGTTGTGAAGTTGCCGATAATCTTCTGATAAAGATAAAGCGGAAGCTGTGTCGGCTTTTCGTTCCACTCTTTACCTGTAACACCGTGATCTGTCATAGCGAGGAATTCATAACCCTGGTTATAATACTCCTCAATCATATCCTTGTAGTCAACTTCAGCATCACTTACATAAGAGTGAGTGTGAAGATTACCCTTGTATGATTTCCAAGCGCCTTCGCCGCTCCATACAACATCCTTGTAAGGAGAATCAATGACATATGTACTCTTTGCCGAAGCAGGAAGAATAGCCATTGAAAGAGCAAAAACGATTGCTAACAAAATGCTGAGAATCTTTTTCATAAAAACAAACCTCCATAATATAAAAATGTGTTTTTATTTTAACATAATCATTTTACTTCGTCAACAAAGCAAAATAAAAAATACCGCCGAAAATTCGACGGTATTTTTGTTTAATATGCAAATGTTACATCAAGAGTATATGTGCCGTGACCTGTTGCGGAAACCTTTGAGAAGACCAATGTACCCGATGCATCAAACGAAAGCGGCATTGTATGCTTCATTGAAAGGAGCTTTCCGTCATTATCCGTAGTAATCGTAATTACTGTGCCGGGATAATTGAAACCACCGCTCTTGATATTAAGACCCGGAATACCAAGTGCACTTAAATCAAGTGGTAATGAAGCCTGACCGTTATACTTCGGCTTTGTCTTTGTATCAACCTTTTCCTCAACGAGAGTCATTGAGATTTCGTAGCCTGTTTCTGTTTTAGTTGCTGTTGCAACAGATACACCTTCTGCCTCAAGCAAATTAGGAACAAGGAATTCCTCTGCCGATTTCGCATCAGAAGCAAAATCCTTTTCGTTTGTTTTCGGCTTTGTGTTACTGCTGATAAGACTGTCGGCTGTACTCTTTACACTGCTCGGATCAAGTGAATCAAGCTCGAGAGCAACAGTTTCTGTCTTTTTAATATGAACCTTTTCCGAATTATATGCATCGTCGAGAGATTTCTTATAGAAATCAACAATCTCCTGCTTTGTTGAAAGTGCAGGCTGTTCAGGTTCTTCGGGCTGCTCAGGCTCTTCCGCAGGAAGCTCAACAAGTTCAATCTGTCCGACAACTGTTTTAAGAATCTGAAGTGCATCACTCGATGTGATTTTCTCATCACCGTCAAGGTCTGCAATTTTCATATCAGGCTCATTGCTTTCAGCACCGACAACGTATTTCAAAACGGCCAATGCATCATTTGAAGTTACCTTTCCGTCTGAATCAAGGTCACCCTTGTACTGCACTGCTGAAGCACCGATTACGCCCGAAAGAGCAAATGCACCTGCAAGTGCTGATGAAATAATAGTTTTTAACGTCTTGTTCATTAATTTTCTCCTTATGCCAATTCGTCCATATTAATTTCGCCGATATTCATACCTGATAATTTAAAGTATGAAGCGTCAACTCCTGCCTTGAATGAATCAATTGTCTGACTTTCTTTTTCTTCAACCCATACTTTTTCACCATTCTGAATTGTGCTTGTATAGGTTGTTGTTTCAAGAATTTTCCAACTGTTTCCAAGGAAATAGTATGAATTTTCAGTATAAGTATACTCGCTGTTTCCGGGAATTCTGTAGGTTTCCTTTGTATAAGTTTTACCCGAAATTGTTACCTGCTCCGACTTTACAAATTTAAGCTCTACTGAAGTGCCGAAGCCACCGAAATCGAGCATATCCTCTCCGCCGACGAGTTTACCGTAAACATCCTGACCCAAAAGGAATTTCGGCATAACACAATATGTCTGTCCGTTGAGAATAAGTATTCTCAATGTCATTCCCGAATATGTCATCTCTGTGGCCATATTCTTGCCGTCAACCATAATTGTTACAGGGATTTTTTCACTGTCCTGCTCAACTGTAGTTTTGAGTGTAAACTTGTTTGAGGTAATAATCGGGTCAATATACTTTGATTTAAGAGTTTCAACCTTTTCATCTTCAACCTCAAGCTCGCCCTCATAAAGACCTACACAAATTTTTAATACTGATAATGCGTCTGAAGAATCGACCTTGCCGTCTCCGTTAACATCGGCATATTTTTCATTGAGGCCCTTTTCAAGTCCGACTACATACTTGAGAATAAGCAAAGCATCGCTTGAATTTGTTACCTTATCGGAGTTTATATCGCCGACAAGTCTTGCTGATGCACCTATACCCAAGGATACAGCCATAACCATTGCAAGAACAAATGCAACTATTTTTTTCATAAAAATCACTGTCCTTTTTTATATAATTATATCAACATTTAATTTGATATTCAATGTAAATTACTACCATCAATCGATGTAGTAGTCGCCTTCGGGCTGAGGCTCACGATTAAGATATTTACCTCTTGTAAAATCAGGAATTTCAAGAGTTACACTGCCCTCTGCAAGTGACTTATCACTCAGAGCAGTAATGCTCATCCATGCAGCTGCATCATAAACATCAATCGGCGGAAGTTTATCTTCTTTAACTGACTCAATCCATGCACGAAGAACAAAATAGTCAATTCCACCATGTCCCATTTCAAGCGTTTCTTTTGTAACAGACTGCCACAAAGGATGGTTATATTTCTTCGCATAGCGCTTTCCTCTGCCCCAGAAATTCTTCTGCTCCCACTCACGCTTTTTGAAAGACGGCTTATCAAAATACATTGTATCTCCGTCCTCCTGGTAAAGTCCTTTGGTTCCACGGACTGTAAATCCACGGCTGTAATAACGAGGAAGTGTTGTATCGAGTGTAAGCTCAATCATCTCGCCACGCTCGGTTTTGATAAATGTCTTTACAACGTCTGCCTGCTTGAATTCAACCTTGCCAAGACTCTTTTTAAGGTCCTTGTTTCTGTTTACATAATCGTGCATACCGTATGCACCACTGCAAACTGAGATAAGAGTTGTGAATTTATTACCTCTGTTAATATCGAGAATCTTTGCAATAGGACCAAGCTCGTGAGTAGGATAATTTTCACAGTTTCTGCCGATGTAATTGCGAAGACGATAATGTCTTCTTAAATCACCGTAACCGACCTCTTCACGAAGGTCATGTGCATATTTACCCGAGCAATATACAATCTTACCGAGCATACCCTTGCGAACCATATTGTGTACCATAAGCTCACGCTCGCCATAGCAACAGTTTTCCATCATCATTGCCCATGTACCTGTCTGCTCGTATGTATCAACAAGCTCCCAGCACTCGTCGAGTGTATAAGCTCCGCCGACTTCCATTGCGGCAGGGATTCCGTGCTTCATAAAGTCAATTGCAATTCTTACATGAGTTGACCAGTCTGTAGCAATATACACACTGTCAAGATTTCCCATCTCAATAATCTCTTTATAATCAGTTGTGCCGAATGGCTCGGGCTGTCCGTCTTCGATTGCTCTCTTTTTTGCATCCTCGACCCTATCCTCATAAGCATCGCATACAGCAACAAGATTTACATCCTCCATTTTGCTGATGCTTCGTGCCATTCCGCTTCCTCGACCGCCTAAGCCGATAACGGCAACGTTAATTTTTTCCTTCATAAAACATACCTCTCGATAATATTAATCTTAGTTATTATAACACCGACAAAGTTTATTTTCAATACAAATTAAAGAACAATTTACAAAAAAAATTCACCGCAGGGTGTTTCATTCTTCCCTGCGGTGAAGAAATAATTATTTAGGCTTGCGAAGAGTTTCAACATTGAGCGCATTTTGTTTATCTGCAAGCAAGAGTGTTACACACTGCATACACATAATATTTACAGGCACAAAAATGAACTGGAGTAAAACATTCAACGAAACTACTGTTTCGCATATTTGAGTTGAAAATCCGAGCTGACCGAACATAAGAACAATTACCGATGCTGCTCCGCCCGGAATATTAGGTATTGCCATTGACAGCATAAATGACAGAATCAGTACCATAATTATCCATGCAGGGCTGACATTGATTCCGATTGCACCTGCCATAAGCAGAGCCGACGCAGAAAGAAACACGTTGTACATCGGTTTAAAAAGAACTGTACCGACGTTTGTGGAAATTGTTGTGTATGAAACATCAACACCGCAATCCTGATTAAGCTCGTTGAAAAATGTAATGAACGATGCACCGACACTTGCCGATGAAATATTAATGATAAATGACGGCATTAATTTCTTAAGAAGAACACCGAATTTCACCTTATATTTTGCACATACAACAATCATTAATACTATCGGTAAAAGTACAGCAATCAAAACCATAATAGGTGCAAATTTGAAAAGCTTATCAAACTGCTGTGTGTTTGAAGTCACAATCAGTGTAAATGTCATCATGCCGACATAAATATGAATCACTTTTGTAAGATAGTTATTTGTCAGAACAGCAACAAGATTGATTTTATCAAAAGCCGATACAATTGAGCGACTTTTTTCGCCCATTGCAAGAAAAGAAAAGCCGAACATCATTCCTACAATCAGAATCTGCATACAGTTAAAATTCAAAAACGGTGAAATAACATTAGTCGGCACAAATCCGACAAGGACATCAAGACTCGATTTCAGTACGTCGGGAAGTGTACTTCCTGCAAGAGAAAAATTAATGTGAGAAAAGCAAAGTCCGACCGTTACAATCATTGCCGCAAGGGAAATAATCGAATAGCGTGAAAGAATTCGTTTTGACATTTTGTGAAAAGCCGTCGTATTTCCGAGCTGAACAATTCCGAGCGGAAACGCAAAAAATGTAAGTAATATCGCCATAACGCAAAGAATTCCTGTATATGCACCCGTAATCGGTGAAATGTAGTCCGACACGAGTGTATTGCTGAACTGAGCGAAGGTCGGCATTCTTCCGACAAAACCAAGTAGCGCACCAAGTCCGAGTGCAACTGCTATTTTTTCAAGATTTGAAAGTCCCTTGTTTGTATGTACAGGCAGGATAACAATATTCGTCCCGTTACCATATCTCCACTGCGGCTCATTTTCTGCCGTAGCAACAAGAGATTTGATTATTCCGACATCATCATCTGCCTTAAAGGGATTTGATTTTCCCGAATAAATCACAAGACGGATTTTCCCGCGTGAAAAGAATTTTTCTGTCGAAAATTCAATATCACACTCACCGAATTCATCAGCATAGTGAAGAAGTACCTCTTCTGCCATGAACTTAAGTCGGATTGCATCTTTCTTATCAACCTTGTTTTTTTGACAAAAAGCATCAATTTCACTTGAAATTAAATCAATATTTACTGCGTTCAATTTGTACTGTGTCATTTTTTATCTCCGAAAATATATTTATTTTTTATTTTATAAATTATATCATTATAATATTAAAACTTCAACAATATTTTGTGTTGACTTTGATGTACTGATTTATTATAATTATTCGGTAATTTATACTTTTAGGAGCCGCTATGGAAAAAATCAATTCGATTATTGCCGAAAAAGGAATAATCTATCTTATCTCACAAATAATCAGTATCATTGCTTCACTGTTTCTTCTGTTTTCGTATCAGATGAAAAAGCATCGCACAATTTTACTTATGCAATCAATTTCGGGTATGCTTTTCGGCATTCAGTATATGCTTATCGGTGCACCCGAAGGTGCAATATGCAATTTCGTCGGAATGGCAAGGTCATTTACATACTCATTCAGAACACGCTCAAAAATCGTTGACCACATTGCCTGCCCGATTTTCTTTGCCGTTGTTTTCGGTTGTTGCGGAATTTACACCTACAGCTCTTTATTTTCTCTTCTGCCGATTTGTGCGATGATAATTTCGTCCTTCGTTACCTGGAATCCGAAGACTCAGCAATTAAGAGCACTTACCCTGCCGACATCAATGATGTGGCTCGTTTACAATGCAAGCTGTGGCTCGGTTGTTGCTGTCATCACAGAGCTTTCAAGTGAGGTTTCTATTATAATCGGACTTATCAGATTCAGAAAAAAACGTAATACATAAAACTAAAAGCGAAAAGACGTAAAAATCTTTTCGCTTTAAATTTTATTTTTCTTTGTAGGTTTCGGGCTGTAATCCACTATAAAGCAGATTATGTGCATATTTCTTTTCGACATCCCAATTAAGGATAAGAACTTCCTTGCCGTCACGCAGTGAAAGAGGATACGGAGTGTGCGGAATGATATCCTCATTAATCTGCATTTTAAGATACGTAGGAGCCTTCGCTGCCTGTGAAATAATTTCCGTCTTTGTAAAGTTTGTTGTTACCATCGGCAAAACATCGTCAACAAGTGAAATAAGTGTCTTAATTGAGGATTGACGGAATTTAGTTGCAATTGCTTCAATAACCTTTCTCTGTCTTGATGTACGTGTACGGTCATTATCAATGCTACGAATTCTTGAATATGCAAGTGCCTGGTCGCCATTGAGATTGTATGTACCCGAAGTAGCACTTCCGATAACTATTCCTGCTTCAGCCGAAGTCAGGTCAACACTTACTCCGCCGAGTGCGTTAATAAGCAACGGGAAGTTTGCCATATCAACGGTAATATATCTGTCAATCTTGATTTTATAATTTTCTTCAACCGTCTGCACAAGCATCTTAGCTCCGCCGTATGCGTGAGCTGTGTTCAGACGTTTGTTGCCGTGTCCCGGAATTGAAACATAAGATGCACGGGAAAGTGAAACAAGGTTGATAATATTCTTTGAGGAATTTATGGAAAGAATCATCATCGAGTCGGAACGTGGAAGATATGCGCCCTCAAACATAACCTTTTCTTCTTCACCGAGGTCGACACCTACAAGAAGAATATTGTATACCTGACTGTTGTACCACAATGTATTGTCGTTAAGGTTTGCCTCGATAGCTTCATCTGCCTCAGCTTTTCCCTCGAATTCAACAACCTCTTCCTCTTTGTCAAGCTCGGGATTAACCTCGCCGACCGTGTCACCATAATTGATTTTATTCAGGTATGAGTTGATAAATAAAAATTCTGCACCCGAAATACCGATGAACAGAGCAAGAAGAAGTGCCAATATTACAATAACCTTATTCTTCTTTTTCTTTCTTTTTTCGGGTCGTCTGCCTCTTATATCTTCAGATTCAACAGACTGATATTTATTTTCAGCCATATTTACACCTCTCAAATGATTTTTGTCTATTATAAACCATAATAAAAAGAAAATCAACATATTGCAGAATTTGTTTTTTAATTGTATAATATAAGCAATACTAATTTCGGGTGATACTATGTCAGAATTGAAGAATATGATAATTTCACTTTCGGATGCCAACGGCACTCCCGGCAGAGAAGATGAAATTGCAGAAAAAATCAAGAACTACGTTTCCGATTTTGCAGAAACCTCCATTGACAATTCGGGAAATGTTATTGCAGCCTTGAATGGTTGCGGAAAAACATTTTTGCTTGATGCTCATATGGACAGAATCGGTATGGTCGTTACACATATTGAAGACGAAGGATTTCTCCGTGTTGCAAAATGCGGTGGAATGGACGCACGTGTGCTTGCCGCTCAGGATGTTATCATATGGGGCAAAGAGCCTGTTTACGGAGTAATAACCTCCACTCCCCCTCACCTTTGCACAAGTGCAGATGCAAAAAAAGCAAAGGACTTTGACGAAATTCTTATTGATACGGGAATGAGCAGGGAGAATGCCGAAAAATTAATCTCACAGGGTGACAGAATTACAGTTAAAGCTCCGACAGAGGAACTGCTGAACAATCGCATTGCAGGTGCGGCTCTCGATGACCGTGCAGGCTGTGCCGTGATTATAAGAGCGGCTGAAATTATTGCAACAAATAAAACACATCCAACCGTAAAATTAATGTTCTCCGCGCAGGAGGAAACAGGCGGCAGTGGTGCTGTGTCGGGCAGCTTTAATATTGATGCCGATGAGTGCATTGCTGTTGACGTGAGCTTTGCCGATGCTCCGGGTATGCCATCAAAGAAATGCGGAAAGCTCGACAAAGGCCCTATGATTGGAATTGCACCCGTATTGAATTATGAAATCAGCAAAAAATTGCAAAGTGTCGCCGAAGAAAAAGCTATTCCGTATCAGCTTGAGCTTATGAGCGATGCAACAGGCACTAATGCCGACCACATTGCAATTTCAAGAGGAGGAATCAAAACAGGTCTTATTTCGATTCCGCTTCGCAATATGCACACAGGTGTTGAAATTATATCGGTTGATGACATAGAAAATTGTGCTCAGCTTATTGCACAATACATTCTCGGAGGTGGTACCGATGCTTGAACTTATTAAAAAAATGTCACTTATCAACGGAGTATCGGGCCGTGAGGATGACATAAGAAATTTTATTATTGACGAAATCAAGGACTATGCCACAAGCTACGAGATTGATGCTCTCGGCAACTTAATTGTTTTCAAAAAAGGTAAGGAAGCTCCGAAAAACAAGGTTATGCTCGATGCTCATATGGATGAGGTCGGCATGATGATTACCTTCATCAACGATGATGGTACACTTAACTTTGAATGTATAGGCGGTATCGACAAGAGAGTTATGCTCGGCCGGGCTGTCAATGTCGGCAAAAACAATCTTCACGGTGTTATCGGAGTCAAGGCTATTCATATGGTTTCAGCTGATGAAAAGCTGGATATGCCTGCCGATATGTATATTGATATCGGTGCGAAAGATAAAGAGGATGCCGAAAAACTTGTTTCGCTCGGTGATTCAGCTCACTTTAACAGTGAATTTATCGAATTCGGTGACGGATTCATCAAGGGCAAGGCACTCGATGACCGTGCAGGCTGTGCAATGCTCATTGAAATTATTAAATCTGATTTGCCATACGATTTATATTTTAACTTTGCCACAGGTGAAGAGGTCGGGCTCGGACTTGCAGGAGCGGCGGCATATAAAATCAATCCGGATTATGCAATCGTTGTTGAAACAACAACAGCCGCTGACTTAGCTGATGTTCCCGACAGCAAAAAGGTTTGCAGGCTGAAGGACGGTGCGGTTATCTCGTTCATGGACAGACGCACAATCTACCCGAAGGATTTATTCGGCAAAGCATTCGAGGTTGCAAAGAAAAACAATCTTAAAGCACAGGTCAAGTCCGCTGTTGCAGGCGGAAACAATGCCGGAATAATTCACAAAACCGCAGGCGGAATAAAAACAATTACCGTTTCTCTTCCGTGCAGATATCTTCACTCCCCCTCCTGCGTGCTTCACAAGGACGATATTTTCTCGATGACAAAGCTCGTAAATTTACTTGCAACGGAGCTTGCAAATGATTAGGTTAGTCGAAAAAAATAATAAAGATTTTTCATCCTTTTGTGACAGAGATGTTTTCGGCACACGAATCAAAGCATATTATAATTGCTATTCGACCGACTACGATTTCGTAAAATTCTGGGTACAGATTGAAAACGAAAAAATCATCAGTGCAATCAGCAGAGTTGATGGTGACGTGACAATTTCTTCACTCGGTGAAAATACAGATGAGCTGAAAGAATTTCTCAACGTTGTCGGATTTTCCACAATTCAATGTGAAAAGAAAATCGCAGAAAAAATGAATGCGGTTGAACAGCTCTGCGGTTACGTTGTCGAATATGTCGGTAACGATTACAAGCCGAAAGAAATCCCACTTAAACAAAATTTTGAATTAAAAGAAATATATAATATTATCAGCACGGCCAAGCTCGTCGGTGTCGGTGATTATCTGCCGTGGCTGTCGGATGTGACCTTCCGCAGAAACCGAAACGTCACCGAAGCAATTCTGTCAAAGGACGGCGAAGGTTGTGCAATGGTGCTTTTCAGAACGGACAAGGCTTCACTTTTAGGCGGAGTTGCTACACAGCCTGAATGCCGAGGCAAAGGAATTGCAGGTGCGTTAGTAACTTATCTTGCAAAGAATGAATTGCAAAACGGCAATCGTGTTGAGCTTTTATGCAAGCACGACAGTATCGTGGAATTTTACAAATCCATAGGATTTATTGTTAAAAACGAATGGAGTATAATTAATGAAACAGGACTTCTTTAAAATATCAGACAAGGTGCAGTCAGCATCCGAAAAAGCTATGGCAAAAATTCAGCCGTACTTTAAAGAAACTGACGAAATCACGGAATATAATCAGCAGAAGGTGCTTTCCGCTTTTATCAAAAACGGTGTGAGTGAAAGTATGTTTGCAGAAAGCACAGGTTACGGCTACGGTGACAGAGGTCGTGAGGTTATTGACAGAGTTATGGCTGACATTATGTGCACAGATGATGCTCTTGTCCGTCACAATTTCACCTGCGGAACTCATACACTTGCCGTCTGTCTTTTCGGAATGCTTCGACCGGGTGATGTTATGCTCTGTGTTACGGGCACACCCTATGACACTATTCATTCCGTTATCGGAATCAACGGCAAGGGTGACGGTTCTCTTGTAGATTACGGTGTAATCTACAAGCAGGTTGACTTAAAGGACAACAAGCCCGACCTTGAAGCAATCAGAGAAGCTGTTTCAAAAGAAAAAATTAAATTAGTATACATTCAGCGTTCAAGAGGCTATTCTCTTCGCCCGAGTCTTTCATGCGAGGAAATCGGCGAAATTGCAAAAATAGTCAAGGCAAACAGCGATGCTGACATTATGGTTGACAACTGCTACGGTGAATTCACGCAGACAATAGAGCCTACACAGGTCGGTGCAGACGTTATAGCCGGCTCGCTTATCAAGAATGCAGGCGGCGGTATTGCAAGAACAGGTGGCTATGTCGCAGGTCGAGCAGACCTCGTTGAAAAGATTTCGTACAGACTTACTACTCCGGGACTCGGACGCGAGGTCGGTGCAACCCTCGGTATGAGCAGAGAGCTGTTCATGGGAATTTTCGCTTCTCCTCACGTTGTAGGTGAAGCAATTAAGACGGCAAGATTCACTGCGGCACTTTTCGAAGAGCTTGGCTTCGACACTACTCCGAAGAGCAGTGACCCTCGTTTTGATATTGTGCAGAGCGTTATGCTTGAAAACGAAGCAAATCTTATTGCATTCTGTCAGGGCTTGCAGAAGGGCGCTCCGATTGATTCATTCGTTACTCCCGAGCCGTGGGATATGCCCGGCTACGATAATAAGGTTATCATGTCAGCAGGTGCATTTACAGGCGGTGCTTCAATTGAGCTTTCTGCCGATGCTCCGCTTCGTGAGCCGTTTGCCGTATGGATGCAGGGCGGACTTAACTTCCACAGTGCCAAGGTAGGTATTTTGCTTGCCGCTGAGGAAATGGCGAAAAGAGGCTTGATTTAATGGATTACAAATACGATGGTATTTTCCCCGATGTGCTTTTTCTGATGGCGCAGAACAGATTCGAAAACAGCAAAGCGTTTTACGAAGAGCATAAGCAGGAATTAAAGGACAAATTCACAATTCCGCTTCGACAGATTGCAGGTGCAATGAGTGGAAGAATGCTGGCTCTTGATGACCAGATGATGTCAGACCCCGTAAAAATGGTTTCAAGAATCCGACGTGACAACCGTTACACCAAGGACAAATCAATGTACCGTGACCATTTGTGGATTATGTTTATGCGAAACAAGCACCAGTGGACCTGCTATCCGTGTATGTGGATGGAGGTTGAGCAGGAAAGCTGGGGTTACGGAATCGGAATGTATTTTGCAGATGCAAAATATCTTGAGCTTTTCCGCAAGGCTTTACTTGAGCGGCCACAGGAATTTCTTGATGCGGTAAAAGATGCAGAAAGTACGGGCGCAAGAATGTACTCCGATTATTATAAAAAGCAAAAGCCCGGCAACCCTATACCCGAAATTGAGCCGTATTTCAATATTAAGAATTTCGGCTTTATTATAACAAGAACAGATTTTGAAACACTGCAAAGTGACAAAGTATTAAAAGAGCTTGACCGTGACTTTGAGAAATTTGAAAAAATGTACACTTTTCTCAAATCGGTAGCTGATGAAAGGACGATGTTATGAGTTTAATGGCATTTAAGAGCGGAACCGATATTCGTGGTTTCGGCGCAGAGGAATTTTCCAACGAAGCAACATTTCTGAGCAATGAAATTGTTTGTGCAATCACCTGTGCATTCACTCAGTGGCTCACAGAAAAAACAGGAAAAACAGCCGACAAAATGACAATTTCCGTCGGACATGATTCAAGAGTTTCAGGCCCGAGAATCAGCAAGGCTGTAAAGGATACACTTTCCGCACTCCGGGTTAGAGTTAAGGATTGTGCCCTTGCTTCAACACCTGCTATGTTTATGTCAACTCTTGATTTAAACTGTGACGGTGCTGTTCAGATTACTGCAAGCCATCACCCGTGGGAAAGAAACGGACTTAAATTCTTCACTCCCGAGGGCGGTCTTGACGGAAGCGATATTGCAGATATTCTCAAGAAAGCTGAAAATGCGAATTTTGTGCTTAATGCTGACGACAGTTATGTTGAAGCGGTTGACTATATGTCACAGTATGCACTTCGTCTTCAGAAAATGATTAAAGACGGAGTTAATGCGGATAATTTTGACAAGCCTCTTGAAGGATTTAAAATTATCGTTGACGCAGGTAACGGTGTCGGCGGATTTTATGCAAATGACGTTCTTGCCCCACTCGGTGCAGACATTACGGGAAGTCAGTTCCTTGAGCCTGACGGAATGTTCCCGAACCACATTCCGAATCCCGAGAATGCCGTTGCAATGCAATCAATTTCAAACGCAACTGTACAGAGCAAGGCTGACTTAGGTATCATTTTCGACACAGACGTTGACCGTGCAGGCTGTGTTGACCGTGACGGCGAGGAGATAAACAGAAATCGACTTGTTGCACTTGCTTCATACATTGCTATGGAAGGTCACGACAACGGAATTATCGTTACGGATTCTGTGACATCTGACGGACTTAAGGAATATATTGAGGCTCTCGGTGCAGAGCATTACAGATTTAAGCGCGGATACAGAAATGTTATCAACAAGCAGATTGAACTGAACAATGAAGGTAAATTCTGTCCGCTCGCTATGGAAACATCGGGCCATGCCGCATTCAAAGAGAACTATTACCTTGATGACGGCGCATATCTTATGACAAAAATTGTAATTATGCTTGCCCGTGACAAGACAGGCAACGCAATTCAGAATATCCTCTCAACACTCAAACAGCCTGTTGAAGAAAAGGAGCTGAGATTCAACATTCTCTGCGATGACTTCAAAGCCTATGGTGAGAATGTAATTGAAAAGCTCGAAAAATATTACGCAGGCAAGGAAGGTTGGACAATAGCCGATGATAATCGTGAGGGTATGAGAATTTCTGCCGACGAAAACCACGGCAACGGCTGGCTGCTTTTAAGACTCAGTGTTCATGACCCTGTTATGCCGTTCAATGCAGAAAGCATTGAGGCTGGCGGAGTTAAGAGAATTATTGCCGATTTCAATGAATTTCTTAAAGGCTTCGAAAAGCTCGACAAAGCACCTATTGAAAAATACTTAATGGAAGTGTAAACTATGAAAAACAGATATAATTACAATGGTCCTTCGGAATTTAAACCGCTCAGCCCGTGGGCATACTGCGGATTGTCAATTGTATTCGCAATTCCGCTTATCGGTTTGGTTATAAACATTGCCTGCTGCTTCAGTAACAGCAATATTAATCTCAGGAGCTTTGCACGTTCATCGTGGTGCATCTTTATCATTGAATTTGTGCTGGTGGCTGTATTTGTTGCATTAATTTTCGGTTTAGGTCTGACTTCATATTTTGCAGATATTTTTTCTTCTGTCGAAAATATTGCAGGTCAGTACATTTAATTTGTTTCACGTATTGCTTTTATCTGTTAATGTGGTATAATCTATCTATCAACTAAGAAATGAGGATTAGTAAATGAAAAAATTATTATTGAAAGTTGTGGCGATTGTTATGGCTGTCAGCACAGTTTTCGCAAGCTCGGTTATGCCGAATTGCTCAGCTATCCCCGACAAGTCGGGTCAGAATCAGATTGTTGAAAAGACTCCGCTTTTAAAAGAAGACGGTTCCTTGACAGAGCCGGGTTATTGCGTTACAAATATGTACGAATATGACCGTTCGGCTATCAAGGCAGGTGCTTCAAGAATTAAGGAATGGGACTTCTATCAGGTATCTAACGACAGATACATGATGCAGGTTACTATCGCTGATATTTCTCTCGGCGGCGCTGTTACAGTCGGCATTAAGGATTTGCAGACAGGTGACAATTATTCTACAATGATTCTCAAGCTCTTCACATTCGGTAAGATGAATCTCAGTGCTGATGCAATGAGCGCACACAGCTATTCATTCCACAAAAAGAACTTTAATCTCGATGTTAATGTTACAAGCGAGTACAGAACAATCGAATTCCACGGTAAAGCAAGTGGCAAGCAGTTCGATATGAGTCTTAAGATGGATATGCTTCCGAATCACGAGTCACTCGTTATGGCTGTTCCGTTTGAAACAAAGAAGAATGACCATTTCTACTACAACCAGAAGGTTAACTGTATGGCTACAACAGGTACAGTTAAGGTTGGCAAGATTGACTGTGAATTCAAGGGTATGGAGGATGATTCATACTGCGTACTCGACTGGGGCCGTGGCGTATGGCCATACCACGAAGTATGGTGGTGGGGCAATGGTTCCAAAACTCTCTACGATGCACAGGGCAATCCGCACATCTTCGGCTGGGAAATCGGCTGGGGCTTCGGTGATATGAGTGCCGCTTCGGAAAATACTCTTTTCTATGACGGAAAGGCTCACAAAATCGGCAATCTTACTCTTGTTAACGAGGACGAGGTTGTTAAAAACTGGACAGGAACAAAATGGATTATTTCCGACGGTGACGAAGGTCGCTTCTATATGGAAATGACACCGACATTCGATAACATCACAAGACTTCGTTTCCTGTTTATCGGCAACATCTGTCACCAGGTATTCGGTAAGTGGAACGGCTGGGTTGTTCTTGATGACGGCACAAAGCTCGAAATCAAGGATATGATGTCATTCCTCGAGCGTTCAGACAATATGTGGTAAGCCACAACAACCTAAATTATCAAACGATACCGCACAGTCATTGTGCGGTATTGTATTAAGGAAGTATTGCTATGAAAAAGATTATTTCTGTAGTTTTAAGCTTAGTTCTTCTTGTTTGCTCACTGGCTGTTTCCTCTAATGCACAGGAAGAGAAAACTTATCCTATTATTATTGTTCCGGGTTACAGCTCATCCTGTCTTTATAAGGACGGCGAAAATGGTGAGAAAATTCACATTTGGAACATCATTATCGAAGATATTCTCAAGAAGGTTGCTCTCAATCTTCCGCAGATTGGCTCTGATATTGTCGCATATACACAGGGCGATGCACAGCAGCTTGCAAAGACAATCGGTATCGGCTTCAATGAGCTTTACGGCGATATGGCTTATGATGAAAACGGCAAGCCTGTCACAGAGCTCCACGTATACCACTCCTCTGCCGCTGAGGTTAACACAAAATACCTCAACGAGTACGAAGACGGACAGTACATTCACGAGTTTGAAATCATGCCTTACGTAACACAGAATCTCGGTGAAAAGGCAGAAGAATGGACATTTAACTTCAATACGGATTTCAGACAGAACGTCATGTTCTGCGCACTTGACCTTGCAAGACTTGTTAAGGATGTAAAGGACTACACGGGCAGTGACAAGGTTAATATTCTTGCAGTAAGCCACGGCGGTCAGACAAGCTCAACATATCTTTCAATGTGCGCTATCGCTCAAAGAGGCGGTGCAGAGGCTAAGGAGCTTGCTTCTTATCTCTCAATTTCTGTAGAAGAGCTTACATATCTCTTCAACGCTAATGATATTAACAATGCTTTGCTCACAGTTCCTGCAATCGGTGGTGCTGTTCTCGCATACGATGTTATGACAAATCAGGTTAAGCTCGACGAGGAAACCCTGATGTACTTCATCGAAAACGGTATGATGTTTGAAACCGATATCAACTGGCTTATGAAGGCTCAGCAGGTCGGCTTCCTTGACGATTTCATTTACTATCTTCAGCCGTACTTAATGCAGGTTCTCGGTTGCTGGGGAAGTATGTGGGACTTTGTTCCGCTCGACCAGTATGATGAGGTCAAGTCAACAGTTGCTTCGGAAACCTTCTTAAATTCCGACGTTATCAAGACAAGTGATTACTTCCACGAAGCAATTATGGCAAAAATGTCCGAAAATCTTCAGTACGTTGAAAAGACCGCAAATGTGTATATTCTTGCAGGTACAGGTGCTCCGAGTGTTGTCGGCTCACAAATTAATTCAGATGCTATTATTTCCGTAAAAGCATCAACAGGTGCAACAACTGCTCCTTACGGTCAGCACTTCTCAAGCGGTTATGAAACACTCAAGACAGAGTGCAGTGATTCAAAGCATTCTCACCTCTCACCTAAGATGGATGTTGATGCGTCAACCTGTTATCTTCCCGACACAACGTGGTTTGTTGAAGGACTGTTCCACGGTATGACAATCAAGGACACCTACACATCCGAGCTGATGAGAACACTTGTTGAGAGCAATGAAAAAATTGACGTTTACACTCTCGCAGATTTTCCGCAGTTCCGCTATTCCACAAACACCTGTCACACAGTTGATGCTATGTTCAACACCTCTGTTCCGGGTTATTTAAGCAGCGATGACACCTGCCTTGCAGTTACAAATCTATCCAAGAAAAACAAGCTCGTTATTCTTGACATTACCTGTGACAACGATGCAATCAGCTTCAACATCGGTGATTACTTCGGCAAGCAGATTGACCCGCAGAACACAATGTGCGTTGAGCTAAACGGAACAGTTCCGTCAGTAAGCCTCGAAACAGTAAATGTTACTGTTTCATATATGCTTATCGGTTCAGTTACTCCGATTAATTCGAGAACATTCACATATACAATTATGAATGGCGAAAATGCTCAGTACGACACTGCAAATCCGTTCACCGCAAATACGGTTGACACACAGTTCAAGGACACCGTGACACAGTACAGTTTCGGTCAGCTGCTCTACAAGACAAACCTCGGTGCAATATTCGAGATGTTCTTCAGAGTGTTCAGCAATGTTCTTACAAAATCAATCGCATTGATTGTAAAATAAAAAAACAGGCTCAGGTTTTTCTTCTTGAAAGACCTGAGCTTTTGTTATACAGAAATTCTGATACTCGTAACGAATTTAACAATAATTCCATGACAAAACAGCCCTGTCATTTATTTCACACTCTTTACATAAATGGCAATCGCTGTCATATCGTCCTTTGTCTTTCCGAGCTTTCTTTCGCAAGCACTGTTCACTATATATTTTGCAAAGCTTTCCGCTGAATTTGATGTATCCCACGCCTTCAGTTCGTGCTGAATCCATCCGTTGCAATCTCCTAATATGCCGTCAGATACCATAAGAATTATATCCCCGTTTCCGAGCTTCGCCGTTGCTTTTGTGAACTGAATGTCACGAAGAATGCCTATCGGCAAGGATGCCTGCTCAAGTGATGCAACCGTGTCCTTATGTCGGATAAAGGTCGCCGCCGCACCTGCCTTCATAAAATCCGTTCTTCCGTTATAAAGGTCAACGCAGACAACATCAAGTGTTGCAAGTGACTCGTCTGAGCTTTTAATCAAAAGGGCGGAATTTGCTATCGGCAGGGCACAATCAAAGCTCAACCCAGATTTTACGAGCTTTGAAAAAAGCTCCGCCGCCATTGCAGAATCAACAGCCGCCCGATTGCCCGTACCCATTCCGTCGCTGAGAACAGTTACAAAGCGTTCGCCGGTATCGTAAAAGCTCTGATAATAATCTCCGCAAATCTGCACATCGTCAGCAGAACGGCTGAATGCTCCGACCTCAACGGAAAACGAAATCCTCGGAGAAAAAGCAAGCACACACACATCACCGTTATCCGTAAGCCTCGGTATGTTCATTTTTGTGCCTGTTGCAAGCGAAATGCTTTCGGTAAACTTTGTAATATTGAAATTTTCACGCGGTCTGCTCACCTCAAGTGAAACGGAAATTCTGCCGAATTTATCAAGAAAACTGCTTGCATTTATCACATTCAATCCGAATTCCTGTGCCTCAGCGGTGCAGATATCCGCTACCTCGGTATTTACATTCAAATCATCATCGAAATCACACGCAATCTCCTGCAAAATATCCGCCATACTCTTAAACTGGTCTGACAAAAGTCCCTGCATCTGGTCAACCTTTCCCTGTGCACCGACACTCGCAAGATAACTGAGATAGCAATTATGCATCCGCTTGCACATATCGTCAAAGCAATAGCACGATTGCGAAAAGCCTTTCGGAAATTTTGTTTTATCAAGTGTGGCTCCGTCCTTCAAGGCCTGTACAATTTTACGTAATGCTGCTTCACCCGGCTGTCTGACTTCCTTTCTGCAGCTTTCACGAAGCTCACAATCCGCACAAACCTTTTTCCATGTTGCACGAACATTCTGATACAGCTTATCCTGTTCAAAAGGCTCAAGCGATTTATGTACATTTTCAACGCAATCCGAAATCTGTACAATCGCATTTGATGCATCATTGAGCCGTTTTGACAGCCTTTTACTGCTGTCACTTTTCACGAAAACAGGTGTTGTCGAATTAACCTTTTCCGAAATCGTTTCAAACAGAGCTTCGGGCAAAAGATAAAATATTATACAGCCGATTACCGCTTCAAATATTGTGACATAGCCCTTTATACTTTTATCAATGAATGCGGAAATCATAATCGGGAACAGAAACCCGAGTGTACATAACAATCTGCTTTTTCTCGACAGCTCACCGCTGAGAAGTCCCGACAAAGCATATCCGACGCTCATAAAGCCTATCTCACCGCTCAGACCTATGCTGACGCCGATGCAGATTCCCGCAGTTGCTCCTCCGACGGAATTTTTAAGCCTTGCACACATTAAAATAAAAATCGTAAAAACCGTGCCGAGCGGTGAAAAATACAGAAAAGTATATTTATAAAACGGAGTGACTATCAGACATGCCGCTGACAGTATTATCATTATTTCGCTGTTTGTCAGCTTATCTATACTTTTTTTGCTGAAAATCAATTCAACCGCTCTTCGGAAAATATATGTTCCGAGTACGCTCAGAACCGACTCATACGCAATCGTAATAAATTCCTCAAGACTGAACTTCGATGCAAACATAATTGCGTTGCCTATCGCAAACAGGCTGACAAAAGAATTGACATATGTACCGACAAATCTGTTTTCATCATTGAAATACCTTGTGCATAATGTTTTAATCAGCACGCAAAAAACTGAGGCGGTTGCATATTTTACAGCTTCGATGGAATCGAAGAACATTACAGAACCGACTACTGCACCGACACATGACAGAATACTCTGCAGTCCGTCGCAGGCACTGATAAATGACACCGCAAACGGTGACAGCTTGCCGATAACAAACGGATGTGTCAGCAATAATCCTGCAAAAATTGATAAAATATTTTTAACAATACGGGTAATTTTAAAATCCTTTGGCTTAATCTGTTCCCGGATATAATCCCTGACCTCTGTCATTTCCATATTAGTCCCTCTTGTATTTTTTATTAATAATATACCTTTTGCAAAAAGAAACTTGTCGAAATCAGTTTGTTCTTAAAAAGTTAACATTCTCAACCTTGATAAATGTTTTTATATAGGTTATAATATAGCAAGTCGATTGAAATCGGGGTGCAAAAATGGAACAGAATCAAAACTATACACAAAATCAATACACTTATTATCAAAATCTGTACAATTCCTTCGGAGCATACAAGCCCGAAATGGATATGCGGGCTAAGGAAATCCGTAAAATGGGAATGCTCGCAGGCGGTGCTATGATAGGTTTCACAGCCATGCAATACGTTATGGTTTTTATTCTGTCTGTTTTCGGTCTTTATGATTCTTTTATCAATGACGCAGTTTTTCAGATGGGCTTCAGCTGTATTGCTCCGTTGTTATATGTTGTTATTCCCTTTTCAATAATGTATCTGACATACAACACATCGGATAAAAACAGAGTCGCCGTTTTCGATAAGCCGAAATCAAAGGAGCTGTTTCTTTTTGCAATTTTTGCAGGCTTGATGATTTGCTCGGTCAGCGACAGAATCACTGCGGTTTTTCAGGCGTTTTCCGAAGGTGCAGGTCTTGAATTCAGTCAGTCTGAAATGCTGACACCCGACAATCTGACATCGAAAATTCTCAGCTTTGTTGCCTGTGCGGTTGTGCCTCCGCTTACGGAAGAGCTTGCCTTCCGTGGCATTTTGATGCAACCGTTAAGAAAATACGGTGACAAGTTTGCAATCGTAATGTCCTCAATTCTTTTCGCCCTCGCACACGGAAATATGGTGCAGATTCCTTTCGCATTTTTTGCAGGTCTTGCACTTGGATATTTCCAGGTTGCAACGGGCAGTATCTGGACTTCAATCGCAATTCATTTTCTTAATAACGGTATCGCAACAATTATTTCGATGTATTACGAAAAATATCCGCATGCAAGCGACTTGTTCTTCTATGTTGTTGAATTCGCCATTTTCATTATCGGAATAATAGCAATCATTCTGTTTATGAAAAACAAGGACTATAAGCTCAAAAATGACAACAATGAATTCAAAGGTTCTGTGAAATATGCAAGCTACCTTTGCGTTCCGACAATTATCGTTGCGCTCATAACCGCAATTGATACATCATTGGGACTTACAAAAGTCACAAATGCAACAGGCATTCTTGTTCTTGTCGGTACAAACATCGCTCTTGCCGTATTGACGTTTGTCGGCACATTGAAATTGAAAAACGATGACAGAATAACCTACAGCGGATGGTACACTTTTTCTGCTGTGCTGATGTGTATTGCGGCAGTGGTCAGCTCGTTTTCACTGTTTGTTTCAATTCTGACAGGTGGATTAAATGGATAATGAATTTTATATGCAGGAGGCTTTGGCACTCGCAAAGCAGGCGGCTGAAAACGGTGAAGTTCCCGTCGGTGCGGTAATTGTCTGCGACGGAGAAATTGTCGGCAGAGGTCAGAATCGCAGGGAATACGGAAAAAATGCTCTCGCTCACGCAGAGCTTGAAGCAATCAACGAAGCCTGTAAAAATCTCGGTGGCTGGAGATTGTGGAAGTGCGATATGTACGTCACTCTTGAGCCGTGCCCAATGTGCACGGGTGCAATTATAAACAGCAGAATAAGAAAGCTCGTTTACGGTGCATCGGATAATAAAGCAGGCTCGTGCGGAAGCGTGATAAATCTTTTCGACCTACCGTATAATCATAAGCCCGAAGTGATTTCGGGATGTATGGAAAAAGAATGTGCTGAAATATTGAAGACTTTTTTCAGGCAATTAAGAGAAAAGATGAATAAATAAAATTATTTGCAAAAAACTATTGACAAAAGCCATATTGTGGTATATAATAACTAAGCGCTTTGAGAGAGGTGCTTAATTAAATATCGCGGGGTAGAGCAGTTGGTTAGCTCGTCGGGCTCATAACCCGGAGGTCGTGAGGTTCAAGTCCCACCCCCGCAACCA
>DCGX01000005.1 GCA_002315505.1 Ruminococcaceae bacterium UBA1767 | reverse complement strand
AAATGCAGAAAAAACAAGGAGGCATAACAAATGGAAAAAGTATTATCAGACTATGAAAAGAACGGTGGAACATATCATTGGGAGGGCGACTACCTTATCCCCGACTTTATTTTGCCGCCTGAAACAGATAACAGACCAATCGGTATTTGGGGCAGAAGGCACAGAGATTATATTATCGAAAACAAAAAAGCTGTGTATTCTCTTATGCGGACAAGGAACACGCTTCATTCTTACCTCGCCGATATTAACGAGCAAGCGGAGGATATGTTTCTTCGGCTCGTAAATGAACTTGCCGAAAAAGAAGGTATCACGGAAACGCTGAAAGCCGAAAGTCAGATGCTTTGGGTGCAAAGAATGAATAACATCCGCAGCCGAGCAACTGAAATTGTGAATAATGAGCTTATTTATATTTAATCATAAAAGCCTTACAAAAATTGTAGAAAAAAGGTGTTTAACAGCCTGAAAAACACACTGATTTGTAATATGAATACTGGTAGCACAATTTAATACACGGATTTCAGAAAGAGCCTTTTTCCATTGCGGGGAGAGGCTCTTTTTCTGCTGTTTTGAGCCCTTTATCCGATAGAAATTTTTTTATGAACACTTCATTGAAAAGCGAATTTCTATTCGGAAAACGGTCAGAAACACGGAGCAAGGTTCGGCAAAAATGCCCCGAAAAACGGGGTGCTGAAAAATTCAGGAAGGAGGCAATGAAAATGTCCAAAACAAAAGAAACTCATCTGTGGTTTGCAAACGGCGATGATGAAATTCAAATTGAAAGCTGTTGGAAAGAACTGAACAAGTCCGTTCTTAACCTGCAGAAGGACGAGCCGTCAGCGGTGTATATCATTGACGATGAACCGCCGGGTTTTCTTCGTGCGGCTGTTAAACTGAAAAACTTTACTTTCAGGATAATGCACTCACAGTCGCAGGAAGCGAAAAAGGCTTTTTCCGCAAATGGCAAACGAAATCAGAAAAATCTGAAAAACACAAAAGGATGTGATGAAAATGCAGAAAGCTCCTGACGATTGGGAGTTCTTTCGTGATGATGACGGTAATATCCGTTACAACAATTTATGCGCTGATTGTTCCCTGCTTTGCAAGCAGAGCTTCCGTGTAAGCATTGAATCGTGCCCGTATTCAGAAAAAAATATCAAAAGGAATGATCTGTATGATGATGATTAAAAAATCCGAACAACCGAACAAATGCAGATATTCATTGATGTACCGCGGCTTCAGCGTTCGTAAAAAAGCGAACAACGCGGCACAAAGTTTGTATAAAATCCGAACAGAAAAAGTCAATGTTATCAAGGTTTTTAAATACTTGTTCGGATGTTCGGAAAATTTTGACAAAGGAAGGACAAGTATTTATGGAAAACAAATATTTTCAGCCGCCGTTCTGTGTTAACGGCAACAAACTGTGCATAACCAAATTCGTCGGCGGTCAGGAGAAAGATGTTCCTCTCTGCAACTTTACAGCACGTATCGTAGAGGATATCACAGTTACAAACGGAGTTGAAAACGAAAGGTTTCTCGGCATCATCGGTGAAGATGAAAACGGCAATCCGCTTCGTAAAATTACAATTCCGATAAAAAGCTTCTCACAGCTTGAATGGGCACAGGAGCAGTGGAACATGAACTGTGTTATCAATGCAGGATACGGCAACAGAGATAATCTGCGGCAGGCAATTCAGTCAACAGCAAAGTATGCCGAAGCCAAAACAGTTTACGGTACAACGGGTTGGTGGGAAACCAAAAGCGGGTGGAAATTCTGTATGCCCGGCGGTAAAAATGAGGTTAAACTACCCGAAAAAACAAAAGGCTTTTCATTCAGAACCGACGGCGATAAAGAAACCACTCTCAAGGCTGCTTCAGCACTTCCGTATTCTGTTGCACCGAAAAACATTATGTTTCCGATGATTGCATATATAGTCGGCAGTGTGCTTAATACCTTTATGGTTAAAGTCGGAAAAGAGCCTAAATCCGTGATTATGCTTTACGGTAAAACCGGATCAATGAAGACCACTTTATCGCTCCTGCTGTGTTCCTTTTTCGGCAGGTTTAAAGGAAAAGTATCTGAATAAAGAAAACGGTGAGCAGGAATTAGTATCGTATCTGAAAGATACCTTCCTTCAAAACAGAGAGTTTTTCAGAGATAAAGCCCGTGAATACAATTTCAAAATCCGCCCGAGATTATGTGAAGATATTGCAAATCTTGAGATCGGTTGGGAGCTTTATTGCAACACATTACAGTATTACGGGGTAATAACAGAAAATGAAAGCTGCTATATGTTTAAGCAGTTTGTAGATGTGATTATGCCTCTTGCAATACAGCAGCAGTCAACAACCGAAACCGAGCAGCCGTCGCAGATATTCATCAGAAAACTCGGTTCGCTGATTGATATGGGTAAGGTTAGTGTTGTTGAAAGGTTTTACTCTTTACTTGAAAAGCCCCGTAACCTTATCGGATACTCTGACGAAGACAATTACTATTTTGAAACCGATGAAGCCTTTGCCGCTGTTTCAAAAGCCTGCAATGATGTGGGAGAACACTTTCCGTTATCAAGAAAAGCGTTATTGAAGGCTCTTAAAAACGAAGGTATCAGCATTTGCTCTAAAGGTGAAAACACCCGTAATGTCAGAGTAAGCGGAGGAACAAAACGACTACTTTGTATTCCGAGAAGTTTCTTTGAAGAAGTCGATGATGAAGATACGGAGAGTGAAGAAGACCTTCCCTTCGGCCCGGGTATTGTTGAGGAATCACCCGAACAGTTAACCATTTGACCTTATGAAAACTATGTTATGTCTTGAGGTCAGCAAGCATTGGATTTGTATCCGCAAATCCGTAAAAAACAGAAGGTTTTTTACCTTCAGAAAGGAAGAAAAGATTTTTATGGCACGAAAAAGACAGAATGATTTTCATGTTTATCTTGATGATTATGAACTGAATAAGCTGAATGAACTCTGCAGTAAAACCCGCCTTGACAGAAGCAAGATTATCCGTTTTCTTCTTCTGAAAGTAAAGCTTATTGAGGCTCCGCCCGTTGATTACAAACACTTTATTATTGAATTACGCAGAGTCGGAACTAACCTTAATCAGCTCACGGCAAAAGCGAATACAGTCGGTTTTATTGACAGAAATGAATGTAAATCTGTTCTTGATGAAGTCAGAAAACTTGAACGTGAAATCGCAAAACAGTTCAGAATCGGAAGGCGTGAAAGCTGATGGCAGTTACAAGAATATGGCCTATCAAGGGTTACGTCGGTGATGTTATCAGCTATGCGGCGAATAAGGATAAAACTGATTTAAAGAACTTTTCAGAAGAAAAACAGGCTCTTATCCGTTCACTTCACTATGCCAAAAATGAAGAGAAAACGCAAATTGCGGGCGAGCAAAAATTACTCGTTGACGGCATAAACTGCGATCCTGAATTTGCCGCAGAGCAGATGATGAACACCAAAGAACTGTACGGAAAGACAGACGGAATAGTTGCTTATCACGGGTATATTTCTTTTAAACCCGACGAGGTTGAACCGAAGCAGGCACAGAAAATAGCAATGGAAATTGCAGATAAAATGTGGGGCAATGATTACGAAATCGTAGTCGCAACCCACATGAATGCCCGCTGTGTTCATTGCCATATTGTTATCAATTCGGTATCAATGACTGACGGAGGAAAGATGAATGAAAACAAAGCTATGTACCAAAAGTTCCGTGAGGTTTCTGATGATAAGTGCAGGGAATACGGTTTATCTGTCATTGAAAACCCGAGAGGAAAACGGGTACCGTACAATGTTTACAAGGCACAGCAAAAGGGCATAAAAACAAAGTATGACTATATTCGTGAAGACATTGATTCTGCAATTACACATTGCCCGGATGAAAAATATTTCCTCGCAGAGTTAATACACAAGGGTTATATTTTTGAAAACTTTTATGACCAAAACAGATACGCAACTATACGGCATCGGAGTGATGAACACGGAATACGGCTTGTGAATTTAGGAGAAGAATACACACCCGCTGCTATACAATACCGAATAAAATGCAATGATAAAAGCAGGATATGGAACAGCTTCTATTCAAACAATTCACACAATAATTTTCTCCGTAATGAGTTCATGACATTCCGATTTAAGGGTGCTGAATTTTATGAATCAAAGTATACCTACGAGAGCAAATATGAATTTGACCGAACATTGGAATATGCAGTAAAAGCGATAACGGGATGCGTCCTTTCAGGATGCCCTGTTATCGCTTTATTGTTTCTCGGCATGTTATTTGCAGGCATTCTTCTTAACGAACACAACCGCACTGTGCATCCGAAATCACCGGCAATGAGGTTATCTCAGCCAAGGATAGAGTTCATGTCAAAGCAGATGGATTTAGCCCTCAAAGAGAAATTATATACCTTTGATGATGTTGAAAAATTCATCATAAAAACCGGAGCGGAGCTTGAAGAACTGAAATACGAACGGAGCAAAATCTACAACCGAATCCGCCGATGTACCGACCCCGAACTGAAATCAAAACTCATTGCAGAGAGGAGCAGGTTGACGGGAATAATCACAGAAAAAAGAAACGATCTGAATATTGCAAAGCGGATTGTTTCCGACAGACCTGACCTTGAAGCAAAAACAAACGAAGAAAAACAGCACATGCGTGAATGGTATTTTCCGACACGCATAGCTATTCCTACACCACCAAAAGCGCCTCGCAAAGACAGAGGTGCAAGATAAAAAATAATTATTTTAGGAGATTTTATTATTATGAAAATTACAGAAATCAACATTACAGAGATGCACCTGTTCCGCGAAAATCCATTCAAGGTGCGAAAAGATGATGCCTTCGACAGTCTTGTTGAAAGCATTTCAATCGACGGGATATATGAGCCTTTAATCGTATGTCCCGACAAAGACGAAGGCGGATATATCATAGTTTCAGGTCAGAGAAGATTTGAAGCAGCGAAAATGGCAGGGCTGAAAACAGTTCCTGCCGTTGTTCATGATATGGACAAAGACAAAATGATTATTGCCATAGTCGACAACAATATCTGTTCAAGAGATATCCTGCCGAGTGAAAAGGCGTTTGGGTACAAGCTGAAAATGGAAGCTTTATCACATCAGGGTGCTTCTCGCCAAGTTGGCGAGAAGTGGAGTGTATCGCAAATCAGTGAAGCGTCCAATGATAGTGAGCGCCAAATACACAGATATATCCGTCTGACAAACCTTATCCCTGAATTACTTGATTTAGTAGATAAAGGAAGAATTGCTTTTACGCCTGCGGTTGAAATATCATTTCTATCTGTAGATGAGCAAAAAGCTCTTGCTTTAGAAATGGAAGGAGCCGACGCGACACCGTCTTTATCACAGGCACAGCGAATGAGAAAGCTCTCATCGGAAAATATGCTTACACAAGACACCATTGAAAATATCATTGCCGAAGAAAAAGGCAATCAGAAAGAAACATTAAAAATCCCTGTCGCAATGATTACAAAGTGCATGGGTAAATACACTGACAGAAAAGCCATGGAAACCTATGTTCAGAAAGCATGTGAACATTATGCTAAATATCTTAAAAAAATGCGAGACAGAGATGCAAGATAAAAATTGAAAGGAACAAATTACAATGAATACAATTTACAAAACCACAC
>DCGX01000006.1:19963-49026 GCA_002315505.1 Ruminococcaceae bacterium UBA1767 | reverse complement strand
TTTCCTTCATACGTGGGTCACGTGTAAGGAATCCAGCCTTCTTGAGTGCCGGACGAAGAGCCTCGTCATACTGAAGAAGAGCTCTTGCGATACCATGACGGATAGCACCAGCCTGACCTGTAACACCGCCACCGTTAACACGGCAAACGATATCGAACTTCTCAGTTGTGCCTGTTAATTCGAGAGGCTGACGAACGATGAGCTTAAGTGTTTCAAGACCGAAATAATCGTCGATATCTCTGTCATTGATTGTAACCTTACCTGTACCTGCATAAACACGTACACGAGCTACTGATTTCTTTCTACGGCCTGTGCCATAGAAGTATGGAATTGAATCGTACATTAAAGTTGCCTCCCTTCATTAAAATGCCCACTCTTCAGGCTTCTGTGCTGCGTGCAAGTGTTCTGCACCTGCGTATACACGAAGTCTTGTGAGTGCTTCACGGCCGATAACTGAATCAGGGATCATACCCTTGATAGCCTTTTCCATTGCGAATGTCGGCTTTGCGTTCATGAGAGTGCTGTACTTAACCTTCTTCATGTTGCCGATATAACCTGTGTGATGATAGTACATTTTCTGATTGAGCTTGTTACCTGTAAGAACAGCCTTCTCAGCATTGATAACGATTACGTGGTCACCGCAATCAACGTGCGGTGCGAACTCCGGCTTATGCTTACCGCGAAGAAGAACAGCAGCCTCAGCAGCAACACGGCCGAGTGGCTTTCCAGCAGCGTCAAGCACATACCATTTGCGAGCTACTTCGCCTGCTTTTGGCATAAAAGTTGACATAATTCTACCTCCAAATAATTTTTAATGCTCGAATATATTAACACAACTTATTTAATAAGTCAACACCTTTTTTTGCAATTTTTTAATTTAACTTTTACAATCTCTGTTTTTCTTCGTTTTTCTCTGTTTTTCATATCAAATGCTCATTAATAAAATATATAAAATTTTGCAAAAAATAAAAGAAGGCTCATTTCTGAGCCCTCGATTAATTAAAATGAAAAGATATTTGTGCACAGCCACTGACCTGAAATTTCAGCTGTAACAGTCTGACCTGCTCCTGTACCTTCAGCGTTTGTAACGTTAAGAGGCATTACAACATAAGTTTTAACAACTCTGCCGTTTCCGTCAATTGTAGCCTGAAGTGTTGTACCCGGATAATAGAAGTTAGCAGATGTAATCTGACCTAAGTTACCGAGGTCAACCTCGTTGATGTCAAGAGGGAAGGTACAAGATGAGTTGTAAGGTGGCTTGGTAGTGAAGTTACAGCTTTCAGCGTTAAGTGTGAAGTTAACAACGTAACCTGAACCGCTCTTTGAAGCTGAAGCGCTTCTTACTGCGTTAGCATAGAGATTTGTCGGAAGAATGTATCTTTCGTTATCTGCAACGTTGCCGCCACTGAATGATTTTGTACCTGAATTATTAGCAGCTTTTTTCTTGTTTGATTCAAGAATACTGTTTGCAGCGTTCTGAAGGAAGTTAGATTGACTTCCGTTGAGAAGAAGTGACTTAATCTGAACGTCAACAACTTCGGTCTTGGTAACTGTGAATGCACGCTGTGAGTAAGTTTTTTTCAAACAGTTGTTGTAGTAGTTAACAAGCTCTGCCTTTGAATATGAGGTTGGATTTGCTGAGCTCTGCTGCTGAGTAACCTGTCCGCCGTTGTTTGTGTTTGCGTTGGTATTTGCGTTTACCTTGCTTCCTGAATTTGTGTTCGTGTTCGTGTTTGAGTTTACATTTGTGCCTGATGCATTGTTAGTTGCAGTATTCTGCTGACCATTTACATTTGTTCCGCCGTTGACAACTGAACCACCGTCTTGTCCGTTATCAGCTACTACGTTTCCATTCTGGTCATATGACACATAATTATTGTTGTTGTAACCATCATTAGAAACGAAAACCTTCTCTGTAAGTTTATTGAGAGTTACATTTACTGTTGTACAGGCAATAATGACAATGAGTAAAACAGAAATTGTAATCGTAAATTTTTTCCAGTCATTTTTCATTTTGTCACCTCAAAAAGCAATTTAAAATATTATATCATATATTATTCTTAATTGCTATATGTTTTTTTACTTTTTTAAGAAAAATTATCATACACAACCTTAACCGTTGATTTTGCCGTAACATCCTTGCCTGCAATGTCAACGAGTGTTACATCAATAAGGTTAAAGCTCTCTTTAAATTCTACAGTGTACTTAATCAGGTTGGATGTAAGTCGGTTTATCCGGGCAACCACCTGTATGTTGTCAGCTGTGACAGAAGTAACACCGGCCTTTGAGTTGAATTCCTTAAGGTTAGCTTGAATATCTTCGGGTGAGATATAGTCATCGCAGAGCTTGGAAAAGCTGCTTTCAGCTGACGGATTTTTTACAGCGGTTAACTCAAATGAAATTGTAATAACATCTTCATCCTGCTCGATTTTTTCCGAAATAACTTCATCCTCATCAAGCTGTGCTTTTGGAAGATTACCGAGATACTCTTCCTTGGATTTTTTATAATTGTAGTAATATTTAAGGTCAGCTTGTCCGAAGATTGATTTAAACGCATCAACGGAATTTGAAACAGTATTAAGGCTTTCAACATCAATGTCAGTAATCGTTCTGCTGAAGGTTTTTGTATATGCTTCACCATAATAACGAATATTGTCAACACTTTGATTGAACAGCTTAATAATATCCTTTTTTTCAACGGGAATATCGGTTATTTCAAAGGCCTCAACCGTTGTGCTTCGTTGTTCATCTGAATCTATATCGGCGTTTTTATCTTTTTTACTGCACGAAGTAAACGAAAAAGTCGATAGAAGCACGGCTGAAGCGATGAATAATATTAACAGTTTGTTTTTCATCCAATCACCGATATTAGATTAACCCATAACCGTGAATTTGTCAAGTATTGTCCTTGCTGATTGAATGGCGGAAAAGAAGCCGTGACATTGCTTTTCCGTTGAAAGGGATAAGCGGATATAGATAGCCTCTGCCTGTCATGGTTTTGGTGAAAACCATTAACAGGGACACAATGAGAGTACCGATAATAAAGCCCTTCACATTAAAAACTGCCGTGCACAGAAGTATAAACATTCTTGAGAGCTTGAATGCGTAGCCGAGTTCAAAGCTCGGCTGAGCAAAGTTTGCGATTGCGACAAAGGCCATTAAAAGGACGATTTCGGATGAAAACAGCCTTGCGGAAACAGCAAGCTCGCCGAGGACTAATGCTCCGATTACGCTGAATGAATTGCTTAGCGAATTAGGTGTGTTTAATGATGCCATTTTCAGTGTGTCAATGACCATTTCGATTACGAAAAGCTGAGCAATAATCGGAACAGAATAAGGCTCCTTTATAGAAACGAAATCCATCCATTCGGGAATGAAATCGGGATTTTTTATCAGAAGATACCATATTGGCGACAAAAACAAAGCAAGTCCGAATATGATTGCACGGACAATTCGCAGATAAGTGCCGACCGTCGGAGGAAAATAATAATCGTTCGTGTCCTGTAAAAACTCAAAAAAGCTTGTCGGCACAATCATGGCGGCAGGTGAATTGTCAACAAGAATAATTATGCTTCCTTCTGCAATGCACGAGGCGGCGGCATCGGGTCGCTCTGTGTATCTGACCTTAGGAAAGGGATTAAGCTTCTGCTTTTTTATAAGACACTCCACAAGACTTTCCTGGCTCATATTGAGTGTGTTTACGTCAATTTCGTCAATTCGCTTGCGAAGATTATCCAATATTTTTTTGTCTGCACGGTTGTCAAGGTAGCAAAGGCAAATGTCTGTTTTCGACTTTGTACCTGCCTTATGCGTTTCCATAATCATATCTCGGTCACGAATTCTTCTTCGGATAAGTGAGGAATTAATTAATAACGATTCGACAAAGCCGTCATGTGCACCCCGAAGTACTTTGTCATTGTCCGGCTCTTCAACGCTTCTCTTGGGGTATGAGCGTGTTTTGACTAAAAATCCCGTGCTGAAGCCTTCGATAATCAGCAGAATTGCACCTGCATAAACTACAGAGGCGAGCTTATCAATATCGTCACATATTTCAAGCTCAATGTATGGAATTACCTGCTCGGAAAATTGTTGCGCCGTAATATTTTCGAGTTTGATATTATTAAGGTGCATCATAAAGCTCTTGACCTGCTCCGAGGTTTCACTGTCGATAAAGCCGTCAATGAAGTACAGCTTTGCCTGTCTGCCTGCCGCTATAAATCTTGTGTTAACAACGTCAAAATTACGATTAACACGAAAATAATTATCAAGCATATTTTCGTTATAAATAAAGACATCCGAGAATAAAAAATTATCGTTCATAAAATAACCCCGTGGCTGATTTGTATGAAGATATTATTCTCGGAAAATGTGAAAATATTCTAAGTAGCGGAATTATATCCTTTGGCAAGAGCGTTCCATGTTATTGCACCGACCTGTCCTGTAGGAGTTATTCCGTTCTGAGTTTGAAAAATCTTTACCGCCGCTTCAGTTGAAGGACCGTATATTCCGTCAACATCAACGCTCGGAATTGACGGGTTTTGTTTTGAAATTGCATTAATAAATTTTTGTACCTGCTCAACAGACTGACCACGTGCACCCGTAGTAATGTAGTAACCGGGATAAATCAACGATGAATAGCGCTTGTATTCGTCGGGTAATGAATTGAACAGGCTGTTGTATGCATCCTGTATTTTGTTCCACGTATCTCTGCCGACAATTCCGTCAATATCCAGTCCGTAGAGCTTTTGAAAGGTGAGGATAGCGTCTCTTGTTTCATCTCCGAAATATCCGTCAACACTGATTTGAGGCAAATTCGGATTAAAGTAGCCTAAAAATGCAAGGTAGTACTGAATTATTCTGACGGGATTTCCCGTATCACCTTTTTTCAGTACGGTGGAAAATCTTCTTTGAGCTTCCGTAATGGAAATACCCTCGGTATATAATTCGGAAAGTCCCTTGATTCCGTTATAAATCTGAATGATTTTGTACCACGTCTGCTTGCCGACAATTCCATCCTGCGCAAGGTTGAAAATCTTTTGAAACTGTTTGACGGCCTTCTGTGTTGTTGCTTCAAAAATGCCATAGGTTTCGGGAATAGTGGGTATAGAAGGGTAGTTGAGAGCAATTCGGTTGAGCTGTCGCTGAATGTCAATGACCTCTTCACCTGCAGAGCCTAATTTCAGCGGTCGACCGGGATAGGATTCGGTATTTGATTTAATCGGCGCATTCTCAACGATGTTGATATCGTTGCCGTAGTATCGCTGAAGAATCTGATATGGAGTAAGACCGCTTCTTGCAAGCGGAACAGTACCCCATTGCGAAAGTCCGTCACACGAGCCTGCACAGTACTGGGTGAAATACGGCTGAACCTGTCCCTGCTTGACAACGTAATCGTTAAATATCTCGTCAACGATTCTGCTTATGTTTTCAAAAATATCTCTGCCCGGCACATAGAACTGATCGTATTGAGTTGAATTTGTTATGTCAAAATCATAGCCCTTTGAACGATAGTATTCAGTATAAATTCTGTTGAGGGCAAAGGAAATTTCGGCATAAATGTTGGCTCGGATTGCGTTTTCGGGCCACGTGGGATAGATTTCGCTTGAGGCAACATTTTTGATGTATTGTGCAAACGGAACCGTGATGTTTTTTGCATTTGAATCCGGAGCACCTAAATGAACGGTAATGTACTGCGGTACAACAGGTGTGGGTGCGGCCATTAGTTTTCACCTCCGAAAAGCTCCATGGGTGGATTCTGCACAAGAGTTTTGCCTGGGATATCTCCGTTTTCTGTAATCGGAACAAGAGTAACAGGCTGAATTGATTTTATTGAATCAAATACAGGTGCATTCCTGAACTCAGCAGGTGAAAAATCGGGATGCGTAACCCTTATTGTGTATACCGCATACGGAACAGTTGTTCCGTTCTCATCATAGGAAAGACTAACGGGCGGAGCGGGCAGGTTGATCGGGTCAATAATTCCGTCGATGTCGGTATAGCCGTTGTACAGCTCCCTTTCTCCGTCGGCTAACTGAGCGGAAACCGACACGTTTGCATTCGGAAGCGGAATAGTACCTGCAATGGTAACCTGTACCTTCATCTGACCCTTTGCACTGTTTTTAGCAAGAAAGTCTGCGTAATTTTCTGCAGGAGTCGCCATAGCAGGCAGTGCCTCCGGCTCGTAAATACTTGCCTGTGTTACTTCAGCTGAGGCGGGTACAGCCTCTTCAATATGTATCGGCTCGGCAGATATTTCTTCTCTCAGCACTTCGGGTTCCCTTTCTTCCTCCTCAACAGGTACTTCATTGATTTTGCTCATTCTGGAAAATTCCAGAAGCTCACGACGATATTTTTCGATTTCATTATCAAAATTCAGCATTAAGAAAACCTCCTTTACTTTCATTGTATGTAAAGGAGGCCTTAGTGTTATTATTTTTTCTTTTTATCTTTGGAAGGTGAAGATTGAGCGCCGTAACCATAGCCGTAACCATAGCCGTATTTGCCGTATCCACCGTATTTTCCGTATTTACCGTACTTGCCGTATCTGCCGTACTTACCGTATTTTTTACGTGTAACGGTTGAGTTTGTATCGATATTGAAGATACAACCCATGACCTCAGAGCCATTTGAATCAAGGTCGTTGACGGATTCGCAGATTTTTGAGAACGGAGCATAGTCCTCACGGATAACCATAACTGCCGCATCAGAGAAGCCTGCGATAACGGCTGTATCGGTAACAAGACTTGCAGGAGCAGTATCGATAATGATGTAATCAAACTCACTGCGAAGGTTGTTGATTATTTCTTCAGCCTCTTTTGTTGAGAGAAGCTCAGACGGGTTGGAAACAGGAACATAGTCGCAAAGCACATAGATGTTGAAGCTGTTGATGAACTTGACAGCTTCTGTTATATTTGCAGTACCTGTAATAACATCTGAAAATCCGATGTCGTGTGCAGGGAGAGCAAGAATCTTATTGATTGAAGGGTTACGAAGGTCAGCGTCAACAAGGAGTACACTCTTTCCGTTCTGAGCGAGTGAAAGAGCAATGTTAACAGCAACAGTTGTTTTTCCTTCGTTTTCACAGGCACTGGTGATAAGGTAAACCTTATTGCCTGTCTTTGTTGAATTGGTTTCAATCTTTGTTCTTATAGATTTGTAGGTTTCAATGAATGAGAAGCCTGTTTTCTTATCAGTAACGAGAAGTCCTGTAGTGGCATTTCTGTTTTCAACCTGATGGATTGAAGCAAGAACAGGAAGGTTAAGCTTTTCATTAAGCTCATCGGATGATTTAATTGTGTCCTTGATAATAAACATAATCAACCAGATAATGCAGAGAACCAACGGACCAACGATTCCGACTGTTGCGGCCATGAAGATTGTTGAACGCTCAACAGATGGTTCTGTTGCAAGAACAGGTGTGTCGCAGACGGTGAGCTTTGCATTAGGATAGGTTTCCGAAACGATGTCGGCATAAACATCAACGTATGCCTTTGCGATTTCATATGAAACCTCAGGGTCTTCGGTTTTAACGGTAAGCTCAATTACGTTGGTTGAGGCAACTGTTTCAACGATAACGCTGCTGTTGATAACGTCATAGTCAATATTTGAAGGACAAGCCTCTGCAACAGCTTCTTTCATAACTCGTCTTGAAAGAATGTAGCTGAAGGTGTTGGCCATATTAATCTGTGCGCTGACAGCCGAGCTTTCCGCCATTTCGTTTTCTGTAAGGGTGTTAACGATAAACGATACAGAAGATTTGTAATAATCAACGGATGTAACTTTAATGAAAAATCCGCCCAAAATACCGCAAATTACTCCGACGATTACAAGCACCCATAATCTCTTCATAAGAACCTTGAAAAAACCGAGAATGTTAATTTCAACGCCTCTTTGTTTTGTTTGATTGTTAGTATAATTTGCCATTTCAATAACCTCCGTAATCAGTCAATGGTAATTTGATTTTTATTAGTTGCAAATGTACATGCATAAGCAAGTGCGATAACATACTGACAATACTTTGAATACAGCGAAACAATACCCGATTCAAAAATCATCAGAACAACGATGAATACAAGGAACAGATAGCTTAATCTGTCACGCTCAACAAAAACTCTTTTTGCAAGCTTGAAAATAATCAAAGCATACATTGAGTAGTATATAATGAAACCTACAAGACCAAGCTCACTGAGAATTTGCCAATAGTTGTTGTGTGCATAAGTTCCACCGAAGTTAAGATATTCGGACGACGGATTTTCTCCTAACAAATGAGAAAAGTTACCGAATCCACGCCCCACCAAAGGGGAGGAAACAAATAATTTTTTTCCGACGGAAATGAAATACTGTCGCAGGAAAAGACTTGTATCATAGTCATCCTTTTTAAGTAGAAATTCCGACAGACCTTTCATTCGGATACCGATAATATTATAAAGAGTTTCGTTTGTAAAAATAAGATAAAATACAAAAAATACAGATAATAAAATTCCGATAATTCTGAAAAGATAGTTCGGCTTATATGTTGCGAGCAACATGATTCCCATAGGAGCAATAAGTGACATGAGAACAGCTTTTCTCGAGCTTGACAGCAAAACGAAGGTTATGAAAAACAAAACAGGAATATAATATGATTTCTTTTCCTTAATGTAGGCTTTGTAAAATGCCATCATCTCTGCACAGGCTGCCCAGAATGCAATTTCGTTTGAATTGTTTCCGGGAAGGTTACCACCAAGTAAGCCTGTAGTCCAGTTTTCAACCGGTGTGGCATAGAATTCATACAGACAAATGAATGAAACACCTAAAATAAACAGGCTGATAAGTCGTTCGAGGTCCTCCTGGGTATCGACATAAATCGTTATCGAGGTTATCAGCATACAGATAACCGCCATTCTCAACAGAGTACCTGTAATATTTGTGGAATAATATGTCGACCATAGCGTTGATAGTGCGCAGTACACAGTCAGCACAAAGTACCAGATAAAATTATACGGCACGGAAATATTCGGTTTTTTTCTGAATAATAAGATAAGTAATGCTGTTGCAAGTAAAGCTCCTGCAACAAAGGTTGAAACAAGCTTGACGAAAGCAAAGCGGTAAAGAATAAAAAGACTTAAAACAAAAACAATACCGTAAATCTTTTTGATAATCTGAACAATTCCGCCATCTTCATCACGTTCGGAGCTTAATCTCAGCACACCGTTTTTGTATGAAACCATAGCTTTCCTTTCTCACGTATCGGATAAATCTGCAGAAAACGCAGAGTAATTCTTTTCGGCATTGAAATTTTCTGACCATTTAAGTCTGGCATTCTGCCTGAATGGAGCAATCTGCTGAGTATCCATATCGGTGAAGATTTTAATATATTCCGCAAGCTCTGTTACTTCAAATGAAGCTTTTAACAGCTTGCCGTTATTATCAGGTATTATTATTTCACTTACTCCGCCGACATCGGGAGCAACAACGGGAATTCCGAAAGAGATTGCTTCCATAATCGAAACGGGTAAGCCTTCAATGGAGCTGGTGTTGACGAACAGGTCAACATCGTTTTCAGTGTAATATTCATAAACGTCACAGTTTGAAAGGTGACCGAGGAAATTAAAATTAATATTTTTGAGCTTGTCCTTTGCGAGAGATTCAAGATTACTTCTTAACGGACCATCACCTATGTGAGTCCAGATTATATTTATGTCAGAATCATCAAGCAACGAAAGTGCTTCAATAATTTTGTGGTTTTGTTTTAATCCAACCATATTGGAACAGGAAACCAAGCGCAATTCTCCTGCTTTTTTGCTGTATTCTCTGCATCCGTGCTCAACTGTACCGAGGTATGAAACTTTAATTTTATCTGCATACGAAGGGTATTTTTTCAGCAAATAGTCCTTCGCAAATTCAGAACACGGGAAAATACAATCGTAATTATCAAGTATATATTTTCTCATCGGAAGAAATTTCAGCTTATTTGTGTGTTCGTACACATCATATCCGTGACAACGTGTCACAAGACGAATATTATTGCATTCCTTCGAGATTTCTTCTTTGAGCATTATTCCGATAAGAGATGACACGAACATCCAGTAGCTGTAAATTACAACCTCATCGTATTGTGAAAAATCATATTTTTTCACAGTATCGAGGCAATATTTTAATTCTCTTTTGGCTCTGTGACAAAAATATCCGTTGAAAACCCTTTTTGAAAGACTTCCGCCGATTGTATCCTTGTCGAGCTTGTAATATTTGTCATTCCCGAAGCTCTGTAATGTACCGAGCAAAACATCGGTCGCTCTTCCGATTTTTTTGTCGATTGGTGTTACGTTATAGTAATCAACGCTTTCGGGAACAGCTCTGGTGATTTGTGCATTTTTCTGCAAATCAATAGAAAGAATAATGACCTTTTCAAAATTATCAGTGTGATAATTTATTTCCGACTCAATAAACGTTTCCGCTTTTCCATACGGATATTCACTTGTAAGTAACAAAAGACATTTCTTCAAGCTAAACACTTCGCTTTAATAATCTTTCTCAGAATTCACATTCAGCACTGCATTTCTGCGTTTTGATAAGCGAACCTTTTTCAACGGTTCCGTTTTCCGCACCGCACCACGGACAGTAGACGTGTTCCTGCGGTGAGGTGATGTCGGGATTGACCGGTACAGAGGAATCTCTTACCAATTCAAATCTTTTATAGCAACATTCACATTGCTTTTTCATATATATTCACTTCCGGATTTATCTGTTGTCACCGAAAAGGCTCTGACGTGCCTTTCTGATTTCAGCGATATTTGATGAAAGAACCTCGTCGCTGTTTCTCATAATATCCTCAACAAATTCTGTTGCGGCTGTACGGATTTCAGTAGCCCACTTTTCAGACTTTGACTTGATGTCATTTGCCTGATTGTTGGCATCGAGGAGCATAGCTTCAGCCTGAGCCTTTGCATTAGCAAGAATTTTAGCGGCTTCATTTTCAGCCTGTGCACGGATTCTGTCAGCATATGCGTGAGCAGCCTGGGTGATTTCGGATGTTTCAACGAGCTGACGTGCCTTTTCCGTAGCGGCATCAACTGTAGCCTGTGCATTTGTTTCTGCAGAGGTTGCAATATTGAGAGCCTTTTCCTTTGCATTATTTACAATTCCGTCAGCCTCAGCCTGCGCAGAGGAAACGATTGAAGAGGCCTCATTGTTAGCCTTAGTGATAATGTTGTGATGATGTGAAACAACTTCCTGCGCTTTTTCAAGCTCGATAGGAAGATCGTAACGGATATCCTCCACACACTGCTTTATAGTGTCAGCATCTACTGCAATTTTACCGCCGAACGGCAATTTAGTGCCAACATCAAGAGTATCTTCGATTTTGTCAAGTAATCCCTGTACGTTCATAAATCATTCTTCCTTTCTTCTTATGCCATTAACAACATCTTCGTATATTTCAGGCGGTAAAAAGCTTGAAACATCACCGCCGAGTTCGCAAACCTGTTTAATCATGCTTGATGACAGGTACATATATTCAGCACCCGCTGTAACGAAAACCGTTTCAACATCGGGATTGAGAACCTTGTTTGTGAGAGCCTGCTGGAATTCATCCTCGAAATCCGAAACCGCACGAAGGCCCTTAACAATAGCATCAGCCTTATGAATTTTAGCATATTCAGCAAGCAGACCGTCATAATAGTCAACCTTGACATTCGGAATGTCTGAAATGCAGCGGGTAATAAACTCAATCCGCTTTTGGTGAGTAAAACATCCCTTAGGCTTCTTTGGGTTGCACATAACAACCACAATAACCTCGTCAAAGAGCTTTGCGGCACGTCTGATAACGCTCAGATGTCCTTTGGTAATGGGGTCAAAGCTGCCCGGACAAATTGCAAGACTCATTATTGCTCCTCCGATTCGTTTCTGCGGTAAACAGTAATACCGATTTTGCCGTATTTGTATTCACGATAAACTGAAAATCTGCCTGCTGTTTCCGGCATTTCCTCACCATAGGGATGCTCACAGACAATCACACCGCCGTCATTGATATTGTCAACGGCGAGGGGGAGAGTCTTCTGCAAAATTCCCTTTGAGTAAGGAGGGTCCATAAATATAATATCAAAATTAGTTTTGTTGTTTCTTAAAAAAGTGGTAGCTTCCGTCTGAAGCACAGCACAGTTTGATGTGAGCTTGGTTGAAATGAGGTTTGCCTTGATAACATCAATGCTGTCCTTACTCATATCCGTAAATGTTGCATAAGCCGCACCACGGCTGAGTGCCTCGATACCGAGCTGTCCTGAGCCTGCAAACAGGTCAAGAACACGGCTGCCTTCTATTTCAAACTGTATTATGCTGAAAATAGCTTCCTTAACTCTGTCGGTTGTCGGACGAACGTCCTCACCCTCAAGTGTTTTAAGAACCCGACCTCTTGCAGTTCCTGTAATTACACGCATAGCCAAAGCCCTTTCCATAGTAAAAAATCATTCAGTATATTATCACATTATTCACTATGATTTGTCAATATTTTTTCAAAAATAATTGTAAACTTTTTAATAATAAAAGTATTTGAGTAAAGTTTAATGAAATTCTTCATTCTGATTAGTAAAGTGAAGAAGAATCTCAGGAAAAAATCCGTAGTGGCGACAATCTGTCGCCTGAGATCTGCAGAGATTGCATTATTAATTGAGATACTTCGCTTCGCTCAGTATGACATACAAATCAGGCTCCCTCTTGAGGGAGCTGTCACGAAGTGACTGAGGGAGTAAATAAAGTAGTAAGTAATAGTGAATAGTGAATAAGTAGGGCAGTGGCTCTGCTGCTGCCGAATTTGCGGAGCAAATTATATTATGGATTTTCTAACGAAAATCAGGCAAGAGTAGTTTATAGGTAACTCACAACTCCCGTTGTGAGTTTTGTCGCAATCGAAATAAACAATTCACCGGATTGTTTATTTCTACGATCCTTGCCCTACAAAATAATTTTCAAATCGTTCACTACATATTACTTTAATTACCCCTTTCGTCATTGCTTCGCAATGCCACTTCCCCTAAAGGGGCAGCTTTAAAGTGCGAAAAAAAACAAGGCGCCCCATGGGGGGGAGCTGTCTGCGAAGCAGACTGAGGGGGTAGTTGAGATACTTCGCTTCGCTCAGTATGACATACAAATCAGGCTCCCTCTTGAGGGAGCTGTCACGAAGTGACTGAGGGAGTAATTCCTGGACGATGTGGGCATCGTCCACTACGAAAAAAACGCATATGTCATTTTGACTCGCAAAGTGACGAAGAATATCAATTTAACCCCTTTCGTCATTGCTTCGCAATGCCACTTCCCCACAGGGGCAGCTTATAAGTGCGAATATGTAATCAGGCGCCCCGCGGGAGAGCTGGCACACCGCAGGTGTGACTGAAGGGGTAATTTAGATACTTCGCTTGATATATTTGTAATATGTTCAGTAACAAATGAAATATCTTCAATTATGTCATACTGAGCGAAGCGAAGTATCTCAACAAATCCCACACTTTGGAGCCTGAAAAATATGTCCTGAAAATAGAAAAACAAGCAGGAGATTACCCCTGCCTGCTGGATTTATTTATGAAAATAATCATAAATCTTCTGTGCGATTGCTTTATTTATACCTTCTGCCCTGCAAAGTTCTTCGACACTTGTGGTTTTAATCGCTGAAATGGTCTTGAATTCTTTAAGCAAGGCTTTCGCTTTTTTGTCACCGATGCCGTCGATTTTTGTCAGGGTAGCGGAAATTGAGCTTGATTTGTGCTTTTGTCTGTGATACGAAATCGCAAAGCGGTGGACTTCTTCCTGAATGGTCGAAACGAGCGTGAACGCCTGTCTTTTTGAATTGATTGCAATTTCACCACCGTCACTTGCAATGGCTCTCGTGCGGTGCTTATTGTCCTTTACCATACCGAAAACAGGAATATCATATCCCATAGCCTTTACAATCGGCAAAACCGCATTGACTTGCCCCTGACCGCCGTCAAGCAAAATCAAATCCGGTAAAATTCCGAAGCCTTCGCCTGTGTCTTTTTCTTCTTCATATCGGTTGAGTCTTCGTGAAATAACCTCAGCCATTGAGCCGTAGTCGTCCTGTCCGTCAAAGCTCTTAATTGAGAATTTTCTATATGATTTTTTGTAAGGAAGTCCGTTTTTGAATACAACCATACCTGCAACATTGTCGCTACCTGCGGTGTGAGAAATATCATAAGATTCAATCATAACGGGTGGCTTAGGTAGATTTAGGAGTCTTGCAAGCTCGTCAAGAGATGCTGTTAGTTTTCCGTTTCTGCCCATACTCAAGGCTAATTTCTGTGAAGCATTGTTCATACACATTGCAACAAGCTCAACCTGTCGTCCTCGCTGAGGTACAACAATTTCAACCTTTCTGCCTGCTTTTTTTGTCAGAAATTCAGTAACAAGCTCGATATCGTCAACTTCACCGTCAACTGCAATGTGCGGTGGAATATTGTGCCCCATCGTGTAGAATTGAGTAATAAGCTCACGTCTTGTTTCGGGCAGGGAATTCAATTCGTTGAAAATATACCACTCGTTGTCACGGAGTCTGCCGTCAAAGAAACGCAACACGGAAACGCAGTATTTTTCGTCACTCTGTGCAATGGCGAAGACATCCTCTTCCTTGACATCGCTTCCTGCAACCTTTTGTTTTTCTTTAACCTTTTTAATCGAATTTATTCTGTCACGGAGCTTTGCCGCACGCTCAAAATCAAGCACTTCAGCGGCATCCTCCATTTGTGAAGTCAGCTCAGCAATGACATCGGCACTGTCGCCCTTTAAAAATTTCAAGGCTGAATTAACGGCTTCATTGTAGTCTGTACAGCTGATTTTGCCTGCACACGGAGCGGAGCACTGCTTTATAAAATAATTAAGGCACGGTCGACCTTTGCCGATTTCACGAGGGAAAGACTTACCGCATTGCGGAAGCATAAAGATTTTAAGTGCCTCGTCAACCGAGTTGGCAACGGAAAAATGACTTGTATACGGGCCGATGTATTTTGCATCGTCATCATCCTTTTGTAAAACGGCACTGATTGACGGCCATGAGCTGTTGGTGACCTTGATATAGCTGTAGCCCTTGTCATCCTTAAGCAAAATATTGTATTTCGGTGAATATTGCTTTATCAGTGAGCATTCAAGCACGAGTGCCTCAAATTCACTGTCGCAGAGGATGTAGTCGAAATCATTGACATTTTCGACCATTTTACGAACCTTGATTGCGTGGTTGTTCTGTGAGCCGAAGTATTGGCTGACTCTGTTTTTGAGCTTTTTTGCCTTACCGACATAGATAATCTCACCCGAAGAGTTCTTCATGAGATAAACTCCGGGTGTGAGTGGTAATTGCATAGCTTTTTTTCTCAATTCTTGAATAGTCATTAGCTCACCTTCTAACTGTATTATTATACATCAAAATGCAATCTGTTGCAAGAAAACAAAAGTGTAAATGTAAGACAGGGACTCTGCTCCTGCCGAAAAAAGCTCCCGTCTCACAACGGGAGCCATAATGGATAATTACTGTTCAAGAAGTCCTTCGATTATTTCAACAACGGCGTCGGCATAAATCTGACCGATGAAGTCAGCACCGTTGTCATATGTAGGATGAACACCGTCCTCGGAAAGCTTCTTCCAATCTGTTTTGAGTGTTTCTGCGGCAAGCAGTCCGTCAAGAGGAATGAATAAATCCGCATACTCTCTTGCGAGCTTTCTTGTAATCTGAATCTTCGGATCGAGGTCCTCACGGAAGAATTCCTTGTCCTCTGCAGGAAGTAAGAACTGCTCGAGAATAACAATCTTTGCGTTTGTTCTTGTTTTTATAGCCTCAAGAACAGTACGATAATTGTTCTCATAGAATTCGCTTGTGTACCATGTTTTACCCTCTGCCATATGCCATGTATCGTTTACACCGATAAGGATTGAAACGATGTCGGGTTGAATTTCAATAAAGTCCTCTTCAAGTCTTTCAACAAGGTCTTTTGTCTGATTTCCGCTGATACCGAGGTCGATAAATTCAAAATCAACCTCAGGGAAATAGTTTGCAATGTAGCCTGCGGCATACTTAGGATAACCGTTGCCTAAATCGTGGTAATCTTCTCTGTTGCGTCCTGCATCTGTAATGCTGTCGCCCTGGAATAAAATTTTCATAAAAGCTCTCCTTTAATAATTTTCTGTAAAAATATGTATATCGTCACCGTCGGATTTTCTGTATCCTATGACGGTTGATAAATTGACATTGTGTAAGCTCTTAAAAATGTTCATATCAACATTGTCGTTGTCATCCTTGAGCTTTTTTATGAGCATTTTCATTTCCTGCCGCTTCGAGCCGTCATTAGACTGCTTGTCCTTTTCGGTGACCTTACAGGCGCAGTTGATAAAATGCAGTTCGTTGTAATTTGCCCATGAAATAATGTCCTTTTCACGTACCATATAAAGCGGTCGGATAAGCTCCATACCCTCGTGATTTGTGCTTTTGAGCTTCGGCATCATTGTTTTGATTTCCGCACCGTAAAGCATACTCATCAGTGTTGTTTCTATCACATCATCAAAATGGTGACCGAGCGCAATTTTGTTACAGCCAAGCTCCTGAGCCATTTTGTAGAGATAACCTCTGCGCATTTTAGCACAGAGATAGCACGGAGAACCGCCCTGTGCAGAATAAACCGTTTCGAAAATCGGCGTATCGAAAATATGAACGGGGATGTCCATTATTTTTGCATTTTCAATAATCTGTTGACGATTGTTGCCGATATATCCCGGGTCCATAACAATATATTCCACACCGAATTCAAAATCGCTGTATTTCTGCAAATGCTGCATACATTTAGCAAGGAGCATTGAATCCTTGCCACCAGAAATACATACGGCAATTTTATCATTCGGGGCAATAAGCTCGTAGTCCTTAATCGAACCGACGAAGTTATTCCATATGGTTTTTCTGTATTTTTTTATTATGCTTCTTTCAATAAGCTGATGTCTTTCCATACAGTTTCCTACTTTCTTGAAGTATTTTACCATTTATACTTCAAGAATTCAACAGTTGAGTTAAAGTTTTTATGTTGAAAAAAATAATATTATGGGTTATAATGTCAGCATATGTTTATTAGGAGAAGATGTTTTGAATAAATCTATGTTTAAAGTAATGCCGACCGTTGCACTCAGGGGACTTGTTGTGTTTCCTGATATGTCAATCAGCTTTGACGTCGGCAGGGAAAAGTCAATAGATGCTGTCAAGGCGGCAATGGCTGACGACAGAGAAATATTCCTTGTGGCTCAGAAGGATGTTCGTGAGAATGACCCCTGCGAGGAGGATTTATATAAAATCGGTACGATTGCAAAAATCAGTCATATTTTAAAATTGCCGAAAAGTGATGTTGTGCGTGTTTCCGTTGACGGAATATGCAGGGCAAATCTGCTCGAGGTTTTACAGACAGAGCCGTATCTTATTTGCGATACAAAGGCAAGAAAAGAGCCGTCCTTAAAGGATGAAGATAAGGACTACGCACTTGCACTTCTGCGACAGACAAAGGATTATTTTGAGGATTATGCACAGGTTGCACCACAGCTTCCGGGTGAAGTGATTCTCGAGGTTCTCGAAAAGAACGAAGTCGGTGAAATGGCTGATTTTATCGCAGGCAATATTATGCTTGAATATAAGAAACGTCAGCTGATTCTCAATGAAATAAACCCGATTAAACGACTTGAAAAGGTTTGCGCAATGCTCGCAAAGGAGAGCGATTTGCTTCGCCTTGAAAATGAAATCAACGAGCGTGTTCAGGAGAATATCGACAAGGGACAGCGTGAGTATTATCTTAACGAGCAGATGAAGGTTATCAGCGAGGAGCTTAATGACGGAACATCTCCGAAAGAGGAATGCAATGAATTAAAAGAAAAAATACTTGCCCTCGGATTAAATGAGGAAGCGGAGAAGAAGCTCCTTAAGGAATGTGCAAGGCTCGAAAAAATGTCACCTGTTTCACCCGAAGCAACTGTTTCAAGGGTGTATATTGAAACCTGTCTTGAGCTTCCGTGGAATAAGGAAACTAACGATAAATTAAATTTAATTTCCGCAAAAAAGATACTTGATAAAGACCATTACGGACTTGAAAAGGTAAAAGAAAGAATTATTGAATCACTTGCCGTCAGAAAGCTCTCAGATGGTGCATATGGACAGACCTTGTGTCTTGTCGGACCTCCGGGTGTCGGCAAAACCTCAATTGCAAAGAGTGTTGCCAAAGCGATGGGCAGGAGCTTTGCAAGGGTTTCTCTTGGCGGTGTGAGCGACGAAGCCGAAATCCGTGGACACAGAAAGACCTATATCGGCTCGATGCCGGGCAGAATTATCAATGCGGTCAAGGGTGCAGGCACTAAAAATCCGATTGTTCTGCTTGATGAAATTGACAAGCTCGGTCACGATTACAAGGGCGACCCGTCTGCCGCACTTTTAGAGGTGCTTGACGGTGAGCAGAATTCAACCTTCACAGACCATTATGTTGATTTGCCGTTTGATTTGAGCAAGGTTATGTTTATCACAACAGCTAATGATAAATCGACAATTCCCGCTCCGCTTCTTGACAGAATGGAGCTTATCGAGTTGCCGAGCTATACACGTGAAGAAAAATTCAATATCGCAAAGAAGCATCTTGTACCAAAGCAGATTGCTTTGCATGGACTTACTTCAAAGACGATGAAAATCAAAGATAAGGCAATTTACACATTGATTGATGGCTATACCCGTGAGGCAGGTGTACGTAAGCTCGAGCAGAAAATTGCTTCACTTTGCCGAAAGAGTGCGAAAATTATTGTTTCGGGCGAAACTGAAAGTGTTGTTGTAAACGATACGGATGTTGAAAAACTCCTCGGTGCAAGAATTTTTATTCCCGATGTGCTTGAAAATGAGCCGATTGTCGGTGTTGTCAACGGACTTGCGTGGACAAGTGTCGGCGGTGAAATGCTTCAGGTTGAGGTTGCTGTTATGGACGGCACAGGTAAGGTTGAGCTTACAGGCTCACTCGGTGACGTTATGAAGGAGTCCGCTATGGCGGCGGTCAGCTATATCCGAAGCAAGGCCGATAAATACGGCATCGACCCGAAATTCTATAAAGAAAAGGATATTCATATTCACGTTCCCGAGGGTGCAGTTCCTAAAGACGGCCCGAGTGCGGGTGTTACAATGGCAACGGCATTGCTGTCTGCATTGACGAACACCCCTGTCAATCAGAAGGTTGCAATGACGGGCGAAATTTCACTTCGAGGACGAGTTCTTCCTATCGGCGGACTTCGTGAAAAAACCATGGCGGCATATCGTATGGGAATTGAAACAGTTGTAATTCCTCAGAAAAACCTGCCCGACCTTAACGAAATCGACGAAAAGGTCAAGAATAATATAAAATTCATTTCTGCGACAAATCTTGATGAGGTGTTTGAGGCTGCACTTGAAAAAGCTGTTGAGGACAGAAAGAGTGTTGCCGCAGTTGTAACCAATAAATCATCATTTGATGCTATGAGGATATAATTATGAAGTACGAAAAAGTAAAATATGAGGCATCCTACGGCACGAGTGCACAGTTGCCTGAAAGCATATGCCCCGAGATTGCATTTGCAGGACGTTCAAATGTCGGCAAATCTTCAATGCTCAATAAGGTTCTCAACAGAAAAAATCTTGCAAGAGTCAGCTCTGTACCAGGAAAAACCGTAACGATAAATTTCTTCGATTGCGACGGAGTAAAGCTCGTTGACTTGCCGGGCTACGGCTATGCAAAGGTAAATTTCAACGAAAAAAAACGTTGGGCAGACCTTATGGAAGGCTACTTCAAGTCAGACAGACAGATTAAGCTCGTTGTTCAGCTTACCGATATGCGTCATGCTCCGAGCAGTGACGATATTGACATGATGCGATTTTTGAAAGAGTCAGATATTCCGTTCATTGTTGTTATGACAAAGAGTGATAAGCTCAACAAAACTGAGTATGCCAAGCGAATGGAAAGCATTAAAACCGAGCTTGCAGAGTTTGACGGAGTAACGGTTATCCCGTTTTCCGCAACAAACGGCGAAGGAGTACAAACTATTAAAGAGCAAATTGAAAATGCAATAAAATAATATTTAAGGCTTCCAAATGGGAGCCTTTGAATTTTTACAAAAAAATAGCAAAAAATTCAAAATAACACTTGATACTTTTGCTATTTTCTGCGATAATAAAATAGTATATTTGTGTCAAAGGAGCATAAAAATGAACGACAACGAAAAACTTGCGGAGTTATTGTTTCCTAATATAACAAAGACTCCAGAAGATTACGAAAACATATATCCCGAAAGAGGACTCAGTGAGGGAGCAAGAGTGTCCCGTTTCGCACCGAGTCCGACAGGATTTCTTCATTTGGGCGGCTTGTTCGCATCAATGATTTCACAGCTTACAACAAAAGCTACTGATGATGGTGTATTCTTTTTAAGAATTGAGGATACCGACAAAAAGAGAGAAATTGATGACGGCGTTTCTGCAATCATCAAGGGACTTGATGAATTCGGCATTGTTCCCGATGAAGGTGTAATGGGATTCGAAAAGGAAAGCGGGGCTTACGGCCCGTATCAGCAGAGTAAACGTAAGGATGTTTACCAGGCTATTGCGAAGAATCTCGTTAAGCAGGGGATGGCATATCCTTGCTTCTGCTCAGAGGAAGAGCTTAACGAAATCAGAGCAGAGCAGGAGAAGGCAGGCACAGACATTCAGGGATATTTCGGTGAATGGGCAAGGTGCAGAAATCTCACATTTGATGAGCAGAAGGCTAAAATCGAAGCAGGCTGTCCTTATACATTGAGACTTCGTTCAATGGGCAGTGCAGACAACAGAATTAAGTTCGAGGATATGATTAAGGGCAAGATTGAAATGCCCGAAAACATACAGGATGTTGTTCTTCTCAAAACTGACGGAATTCCGACATATCACTTTGCACACGCAGTTGATGATCACTTTATGCGTACAACTCACGTTGTAAGAGGTGACGAATGGATTTCTTCTGTACCGCTTCACATTCAGCTTTTCAAAGCCTGCGGTTACAGAGTGCCGAAGTATGCACACATTTCTCCGATTATGAAGGAGGATAACGGCGGCAAGAGAAAGCTCTCAAAGAGAAAGGACCCCGAGGCTTCCGTTTCATTCTATACAGAGAGCGGTTATCCGAAGGAGAGCGTTATCGAGTATCTTCTTACAATCGCTAATTCAAACTTTGAGGATTGGCGTAAGGCTAACAAGGATGCTCCGCAGAGTGCATTCCCGTTCAACTTAAAGAAGATGAGTTCAAGCGGTGCGTTGTTTGACCTTAACAAGCTCAACGATGTCAGCAAGAATGTTATTTCAGTAATGACAGCTGAGCAGGTTTATGATAAGGCTGTTAAATGGGCGCAGGCCTTTGATGAGGAATTGTATAAGCTCCTCACAGCTGATGAGGCAAAGGCAAAGGGCATTTTTGCAATCGACAGAGGTACTGCAAAGCCTCGTAAGGACATTGCAAAGTGGGATGAAATCAAGGACTATGTTTCATTCTTCTACAACGAGCTTTACACTCCTTGCTATGAGCTTCCCGAGAATATTGCAAAGGAAGACGCAAAGGAAATTCTTGAAGCATATCTCAATGTATTCGATGCAAATGATGACAAGGATACATGGTTTGAAAAAATCAAAGCTCTATGCGAGCCGCTCGGATTTACTCCGAATGTTAAGGAATATAAGAAAAATCCCGAAGCATTTAAGGGTCATGTCGGTGATGTATCAACAATAATCCGTCTTGCAATCACATCGAGAAAGAATACTCCCGACTTGCATTCAATCATTGCACTTCTCGGCAATGAAGAAGTAAAATCAAGAATTGAAAAAGCAATTAACGAATATAAATAATTGAAAGGAAACACAGTAATGGAAGAAGTAAAAGTTTCCAACTTTATACATGATTTTATCGACGAGGACCTGGCGGCAAAGGTTAACACCCGTGTACAGACTCGTTTTCCGCCCGAGCCGAACGGATATCTTCATATCGGTCACGCAAAGGCTTTGTGCATTGATTTCAGCACCGCCGAAAAATATAATGGTGTATGCAATCTTCGTTTTGATGACACTAACCCGTCAAGAGAAGATGTTGAATACATTGATGCAATTAAAGAGGACATCAAGTGGCTTGGATTCCATTGGGATAACATCTATTATGCATCGGGCTATTTTGATTTTGTATATGAATGTGCTCTTAAGCTCATCAAGGACGGCAAGGCATACGTTGATGACCTCAATGCCGACGAAATCCGTGAGTACAGAGGAACACTGACAGAGCCGGGCAAGGAAAGTCCTTACAGAAACAGAACAGTTGAGGAAAATCTCGATTTGTTCAAGAGAATGACAGACGGTGAATTTGCAAACGGTGAAAAGGTTCTTCGTGCGAAGATTGATATGGCTTCACCTAATCTTAATATGCGTGACCCTGTTATTTACAGAATTTCTCACGTAACACATCATCAGACAGGTGATAAGTGGTGCGTATATCCTATGTACGACTTTGCACATCCGCTTTCAGATGCAAGGGAAGGTGTAACATACTCTCTTTGCTCACTTGAGTTTGAAAATCACAGACCGCTTTACAACTGGGTTGTTGAGCAGATTGGCTTTAATGAGCCGCCAAGACAGATTGAATTTGCACGTCTTAATATCAACTACTGTGTTACAAGCAAGAGAAAGCTGCTCGAAATGGTAAATTCGGGAATTGTAGCAGGCTGGGACGACCCGAGAATGATTACACTTTGCGGTATGAGAAGACGAGGCTATCCATCAGCCGCAGTTCGTGATTTTATAAATCGTATCGGTGTTTCAAAGGCTGACAGTATGGTTGATTACGGACTTTTAGAGGCTTGTGTAAGAGATAATCTCAACGCAAATGCCGCAAGAGCAATGGCAGTTTTAAAACCGCTTAAGGTTGTTATTGACAACTATCCCGAAGGACAGAGTGAGGAAATCGAGGTTGAGCTTCATCCCGACCATCCTGAGATGGGCACAAGAAAGGTTACCTTCTCACGTGAGCTTTATGTTGAGCAGGATGACTTTATGGTTGAGCCTGTCAAGAAGTATTTCCGCCTTTTCCCCGGCAACGAGGTTCGTTTCAAGAGTGCATACTTTATAAAGTGTGTCGGCTATGATACAGATGAAAACGGCAACGTAACCTGCCTTCATTGCACATACGACCCTGCAAGCAAGGGCGGTAATTCACCCGACGGCAGAAAGGTCAAGGGTACAATTCACTGGGTAAATGCACAGGACTGCAAGCAGTGTGAGGTTCGCCTTTATGACCGACTTTTCAATGCTGAGGAGCCTGGTAAAAACGGTGAGTATACCGATGACATTAATCCTGATTCGCTTACAGTTATAGATAATTGTATGCTTGAGAGCGGATTTGAAAATCTTAAAGCAGGCGATACCTTCCAGTTTATGCGTAACGGTTATTTCTGTGTTGATAAGGATTCAACAGATGATAAGCTCATCTTCAACAGAACTGTTGCACTTAATTCTTCATGGGGTAAATAATCGTATTGCTATCGTAAAAGGAGCTGTTATATAAATGAAAGTTCTTAACAGAATAATAATTTTTGTTTTGGGAATAGCTGTTCTCCCTGTAATGTATTTTCGGACATTGATAAGAATTGTTGTTTCGCTGAACACAGATTCATCAATATACACTATTCTTTCAAAGATTATCAAGGATACTGCTGATTCGGGTATGGAAATTACAATCAGCGTAAAGAAAGCCATCGAATACTGGCAGAGCGGATATTTCAATTTCGGCGGTACGGAAATCGATTTGTCGAAAATTCCGACAGAATTGCTTACCAATAAGAACTGGGTTATCGCCTCGGGAATTCTTATTGCGATTGCAATTTTAATCGCAGTAGTTATTGCAGGCTGTGGATTGTTCACAAAGGCATACAAAACAATTATGGGTCTGTCAGCAACAGGTGCTGCCTGTATTTTCGCAGCAATCAAATGCTTTTCAAAGTTTACTGCACCGTTTTTGAATGGTGATATGGATATCGGAAAGCTTATTGGTAACGCAATGAGCGGCGACAATCCGACAATTCTTTCGTCAATCGGTTCAGCGTTTCTTAACGATTCAATCAATGTGGATTCATTCTGCTTTGAAAGTGCTATATTTACAGTGCTTATTATTTTTATCGGAATTCTTCTCTGGACACTTGCGTATTACGTTACACTTCCTGCTGAAGAAAAGAAGAAAAAAGTCGAGAAGCTTAAGAAATAAAATTTTGCAGGCATTCGATTTGCTCGGATGCCTGCTTTTTTGAGGTGATAATATGGATATTTTTTACACAAATGAAAAGAATCTCGATAACATAAGTGATATGTGCATTGCCGCACATCAGGACGATATTGAAATTATGGCTTACGGACCGATTTCCGAATGCTATGACAATAAGAACAGGGCATTTGTCGGAGTAGTTGTGACTGACGGAGCCGGAAGTCCGAGAACAGGCGAGTATGCTGACTTTACAAATGAGCAGATGATGGAAGTAAGAATAATGGAACAGCAAAAGGCGGCTGAAATCGGCAGATATCGTGCCGCAATTCAGCTCGGCTTTCCGTCATCAGCTGTCAAGGACGGAAAAAACAACGAGCCTGTTGATGAAATATACGAGCTTCTTATGAAGGTTCAGCCCGAAAATCTCTATACTCATAATATTGCAGATAAGCACGAAACTCACGTTGCGGTTGCATTGAGAACAATTGCGGCAGTGAAGAAAATGCCTAAAGAGCTTCGACCGAAAAGGTTCGTTGCACTTGAGGTATGGCGTGCACTTGACTGGCTTCCCGACAGTGATAAAATCTGTCTTGATACAACAAAATATCCAGAGGTGGCAAGAGAGCTTCTCACGGTGCATCGTTCACAGGTTGTCGGCGGAAAAAGATATGACAATGCCGCGATCGGCAGAAGATTTGCAAACGCAACTTTCTTTGCCTCGCATGATACGGATGATTGCAACAGTATGAATTTCGGACTCGACCTTATGCCTATGGTTGACGGCGATATTGAGCCGCTCGCATATATTAATGGTTATATTGATAAATTTAAAACTGAAGTAAGCTCAACTATCGAAAGGTTGGTATGATATGATTAAATTCGGAACAGGTGGATGGAGAGCTGTTATCGGTGAGGACTTCATTCAGGACAATATCAGAAAAGTAGCGGCAGGTGTTGCCGAGCTTGCAAAAGCAGAAAATAAAACGGAAAAGCCGATTATTGTCGGCTATGACAGACGATTACTCTCTGAAAATGCGGCACGATGGGTCGCAGAGGTCTTCGCCAGAAACGGAATAAAGGTATGGTTTTTAAATCGTTCTGCACCGACACCGTTGATTATGCACACGGTAAAGGACAAAGAGCTTTACTACGGAATTGAAATCACGGCAAGCCATAACCCTGCAAACTATAATGGCATAAAGCTGATTGTCGAAGAGGGCAGAGATGCTCCGCTTGAAACAACGGCAAAGCTCGAGGAGCTTGTTGAAAATATTGATTCAGTTGAATTTGATGATTTCGATAAAGCGGTTGCGGACGGAAAAATAGAATTTTTGAAAAACCCGTTCAATAAATTTATTGATGATATTATTGATTTGCTTGATATGGATGCATTGAGGGAAAGGGGACTTCGTGTTCTTTTCGATTCAATGCACGGCTCGGGTTCGTATCCATTGCTCGTAATTTTCCACACGGCAAGGTGTACGATTGACGCAATCAACCTTAACAGAGATGCGTATTTCGGCGGACAGATGCCTGCTCCTTCCGAAAAAGGTCTGACAACACTTACCAATACCGTAATCAAAGACGGCTACGATTTGGGTATGGCGATGGATGGTGACGGCGACAGACTCGGTGTTATAGATAAAACAGGAAGATATATCAGTGCAAATGAAATTCTTTGTCTTTTGTACTACTATCTTGTGAAATACAAGGGCTGGAAGGGCCCTGTTGTACGTAATCTTGCCACAACTCATATGCTTGATAGAATTGCGGAGAGCTTCGGAGAAAAATGCTACGAGGTACCTGTAGGCTTCAAATATATCTCATCGAAAATTGACGAGGTGGATGCTGTTCTTGGTGGTGAATCCTCGGGTGGTCTTACTGTAAGAGGACATATTCACGGCAAGGATTCGGTCTATGCCGCATCACTTTTTGCTGAGATGGTCAGCGTTACAGACAAGGACCCGTCACAGTTTATTGACGAGCTTGAGGAACAGTTCGGACATTTTGAAATGGTTGAGGATAATCTTCGATTTGCTCCCGAAAACAAAGCAAATATTAATCAGATTATTATGGTTGATAAAAAACTCCCCGAATTTTCACAGAAAATTACCCGTGTGAATTATGAGGACGGATGTAAGGTTTATTTTGAAAACGGAGATTTCGTCATCTGCCGTTTTTCGGGAACAGAGCCGTTGCTTCGTATCTTCGCAGAAAGCACAGATTCACAAACAGCGACAGAGTACATAAATGCATTCAGAACTTTTTTGAATATATAAAAAGAAAAGCAGACAGCCGAAACTGTCTGCTTAAATTTTGCCTGTTGATCAGAACTGGAATGCGTTGATAGCAACTGTTGTATCAGCGTAGCCTGTCTTTTCGCCCTTAAGAGTAACGATGTACTTAACATCTGTAAGGCCTGCTTCCCAGTCAAATGTAACCTTCAATGTCTTCATGTTGCCTGTCTTTGCATCAACTGTAGCAACAATCTTGGCATTCTTTGTTGTTTCTCTTACAGCCTGAACAGAAGCGTCACCTGAATTGTTAAGACCCGAGTAGATGTTTTCTGCGTTCTTATAGTCATACTCTGACTTGTCGCCTGTGCCTACATAAAGACCGCTTCTCTTAAGAGGAGATGTGTCTGTGTTGCCCGGCATTGCGCTGTTACCGTTTACAAGGTTAATTGTGATTGTGTAAACATCTGTACCTGTGCAGGTAGCACTTGAAATGTCTTTCTCTGTCAAAGAAGCCTTTGAGAGGTACTTTGCCTCACCCTTCTTGTTTGTGAAGTTTGTTGTGCCTACTCCGAGGAAGCTGTTAACTGCGTCTGCAGCAGCCTGGAATTTCATGATAGCTTCTGCGCCTTCAAGCTTACCGAGGTTAGTTGTTCTTGCCTTTGTGTAACCTGCCTTTGAAGAGATTACCTTGTTAAGTGCGTTGTTATAATATGTTGCGATGTCAGCCTTTGATGACGGAGCTGTTGTGCCTGACTTTGCAGCAGGTGTTGAAGCATTTGTCTTGCCTGTTGCTGCAGATGTGTCTGCTGATGCTGCCGGGTCAGCTGCAGCCGGATCTGCTGAAGGATCTGCTGTTGCTGCAGGGTCTGCTGTCGGGTCAGCTGCTGCAGGATCTGCTGAAGGATCAGCTGTTGCAGGGTCTGCAGAAGGATCTGCTGTCGGGTCAGCTATTGCAGGATCGTCTGTGTTTGCTGAAGCCTGTGTCTGAGGTGCATTTTTAGCCGCTTCAATTGTTGCGTCGCTGATTTTTGAAATGCTTGTAACTGAGGTTACAGCAACTGCAATTACGCAAAGAATTGCGGTAATGCACTGGATGACTGTCTGTTTCATTAAATCTACTCCTTAAAAATTATAAATCCTCGACAAATAGTTGTCGTTCCTCTAAATTATAGCATAGAAAAATGAATAAATCCACACTTTTTTTATTAAAGTAAAAAATTAACAATTTTTGTGCAAAATGAATAGAATTTTTATTTGACTTGTTTTTTATTATATGATATTATTATAATTAGATATGTGTAAATTTTTTTGGCTTAGGATGGTGATATGCAAATGAAGAAAATCAGTAAATTTCTCGGCATTGTTCTTACAATTGCAATTGTAATCACTTCGCTTCCGTTTACAGCAGGACAGCTTTCAATTAAAGCTGATGCGGCATCTTCGGACAGTAATCTCAGCCTTACAAGACCGAGTGCAAGTGTTACAGTTACAGAGGTAACCCGTGTCGCATATGCGAGTAATACAATGCAGCCTCCCTCAGGAAGCAATTCTGAAATTGTAAAAGCAACACCTTCAGGAATCCCATATATGACAGGAACCTATGCTTCGAGAATATATGCAGGTGAAACTCCTGTTGCAACAACAGTCACATTTACTCCGGGAGTTGAGCTTGACAGCGACCCGACTGTTTCCTGCAGTAACACTACCGTAAAAATGTCATCGCCCGTTTTTTCAAACGGAACATATTCATGGACGATACTCAGCGGTACTGCAATGATAGATACTGCGCTTATTTTCACGGTAAGCTATAATTACAGTGAGGTTAACGCAATTACAGGTAAGACGTATTCTCATTCTTATCAGACGAGAGCAATATCTTATGTAGAATCAATTGCCACTCCGGCAGGCTCATATTCAACAAAAAGAACCTATGAGGACTGGGGACTTGGTACAACCACGCAGAATCGTTCTTATCTTGCTTCGCTTATATTAGGTAAAAATACATATGGCAGTATTTACAATAGCGGAACAGCAGACGGAACGCTGAATTTCTCAGCTAACTGGTCAACGGCAGGATGCTGGACATCGGCATATGGTATGATGAAAAGCTACAGCGGTTCAGATGCCAGCCGAAATTATAACGTCGGATTCAAAGCAGACGGCAACAGAACTATTTCATATGTATATATGGATAAGAGCATACAGTCAACTCTTTCCGACCTGAATCTCAGATGGCTGACAGTTGTTCCTGCAGTTGCGAGTGAAAGTGATGAGAGAACGACAGATTCGGTTAATGGTGTATTTGTTACATCCGGAATCAATCAGACCTTCTCTGAGAGTGATACAGAGGATGACCCGACAAATGATGCATCAACGGCCGCAGTACTTGGAATCGGCTCGCCGACAGTAGCCTCACTTAAAGCTATCGGAAGCAGTTCATTGATGTATTTCACGGGTACGGGCCCGTCATCGGGTACTGCTGATTACACTGTTGCAGTCAAATATCAGACTGCCGCAGGCTGGGCAGGTGTTTACGTAGGTCACACACAGAGCTTAC
>DCGX01000006.1:0-19958 GCA_002315505.1 Ruminococcaceae bacterium UBA1767 | reverse complement strand
TTACAGATTAATGTTTATGATAAGGGAAAACTCAGAACACTTGTTGAAAATATTCAGAATCTCGACCCGCCGAGAATGACAACAAGTATTATCGCAGAGGAGTATAAGGGACATAATCCGCAATCATGGTATTTTGCTTCGGGATATGAAGATTTCCTAAACGCATATAATCATGCAATTGCAATTCTTTCAAAGCCCAGAACAACGCAGAGTGAAATTGATGCGGCGGAAACAGCACTTTTTGCGAAGTTTAAACTGCTTAAGCTCGCAAAGGCTGATTATACTTATGCGAACATTTATCGTGACCAGGCCGCAACTCTTAACGAAAACAACTATACACTTTCATCGTGGGCAAAGCTGCAGACCGCTTTGAACAGCTATGTTGACAATTACAGTATTCTTTATCAGCCTGCGGTTGATAAAATTGCTGTTGATATTGAAAATGCAATTAACAACCTTGAGTATAAGCCTGCAGATTATTCAGAGCTTAATCAGAGATTAAGCACTATTAACGAGATGTCAAATACGGCGTTTATGCTCTATGGCAAATCCCCTGAAAATGTGTATAACAACTGGAATTCGTTAATCGCTACTATTACAAATTCGGGATGTGTATTCAACGATATCGAAGGTTATGTTGTCGCAAGCTATCTCCCGATTACAAAGCAGGCAACGGTTGATGGATATGTTGTGCTTATTGACGGTGCAATTTCGAAGGCAACCTTAAAGGGTGCAGACCTTACCGAAGCAATGGCGGCGGAAAGCCGGTATAATTCGATAGTTCCATCACAGGTTGTTGATGATATTGCGGAGCAGTTGTATAATGCTTACACCGGCCTTGTTGCACTTCACAATGCAGATATTTCACAACAGGCAGAGGTTGACAGCGCAACGCAGAATTTAAACTATTGGCTCGATAATATTGAATACAAGCCTGCGGATATTTCAAGAGCAATTACGGCAATTCAGAATGCAAATGCAATCGACCGTTCGCTTTACGAGGACATGACGGCAGTTGATGACGCGGTTGCTGTTCTTGAATCAAAGCTTGACCTTGATATCCGATATCAGTCGGAGGTCAACAGTGCAATCAATGCTTTGCAATCTGCAATTGATAAGCTGACAACAAATACGGCAGACTATTCAGTTGTCGATGATGCAATAGAACGTGCTAATAATGTTGACAGACAGACAATGGAACAGTACGGATACAGTGCATCGGTATTTTATTCAAACTGGACAAATGTTACGAATGCAATCAACAGTGTAACCCGTGGCCTTGATGCAACAAATCAGGAAACAGTTGACAACTATGCAATTGCTATTGATGGTGCACTTGATGCTCTTGAAGAGAGTGTGGCTGATTATTCTCAGGTAAATGCACTTTCATCTGCGGCGAATAATATTATTACGAACGAGTCTCATTTGTATAAAGAAGAAAGTATTACGAATCTTCTTAATGCTTGTCTTTCGGTACAATCCGGTTATCTTATAAGCAGACAGGCTGAGGTTGATGAATTTGCCGTGGCAATTCAGGAAGCAATTGATTCGCTTGAATACGTTGAAGCGAATTACTCCAATGTAAATACTAAGCTCACACAGGCAAACAGCTTGCTGAATACAGCGGCTCAGTATGAAGAAGAGCATCCGGGATATGTTTACTACACAGAGGAATCAAAGGCAGAGCTTGAGATTGCGCTTGCGAGTGTTATTACCGGTCTTGATATAACACAGCAGAGTGTTGTTAACGGATATGTGACATTGATTGACAATGCAATAAATGCTCTTGTCTGCGGACCTGCCGATTACAGTAAGGTTGACCTTGCAATTGCAAATGTGCCGGGCGATACATCAATGTACACCACTTTGACAGTGGCAACACTAAATGCAAGTATCAAAGCGGTTAACAGAACTTATACTGCTGATAAGCAGTCGACTGTTGATAATTATGCTACAAAAATTGATAAGGCTGTTGCAAGCCTTAAATATAAAACGGCAGACTATACTCTTGTGAATGCCGCAAAGAATAATGTACCGGCCGACCATACATTATATACGGAGGAAAGCTGGCAGCTTGTTCAGGATGCGGTTGACGCAGTTGTAACCAATCGTCCGATTATTTATCAGGATGAGGTTGATATGTATGCAACGGCAATTAATGATGCTGTTGCCGCACTGAAATACAAGCCTGCTGATTACACGGCAGTTGAACAGGCAATTGCATGCATTCCAGATAATATTGAAAACTATTCGGATGAAACAGTATCTGTATTGAATGATGTGCTCAGCTCGATTGACTATTCACTTGACATCACACAGCAGGCTGAAGTTGATGCTTATATCGGACAGATTAATTCTGCTGTTTCAGGTCTTGTTTTGAAACAAGCTGATTATTCCGAATTTTACAGAGCAAGAGCAAATGCACTTACTGTTATCGAAAACGGTGATTACACACAGTCGAGTATTGATGCGGTTAATGATATTATTGATAACGCAGAGCTTGACCTTGATATTACACAGCAGAGCACAGTTGACGGATACGTTTCCGCTCTCAATGAAGCACTGGCGAACCTTGTGGCAAGCCATGCCGACTACAGTGCTTTGAACAGTCTTAAGGCAACCTGGGATAATTATCTTGAGAAAGAATATCTCGACGAAAATAAGGTTACGGCTGTTAATACAGCATTTGCCAATGTTGATTATACACTTGATGCAAGTCAGCAGGCAGTTGTTGACGGTTACGTTTCGGAAATAAGCGGACTCATTTCATCCCTTACATACAGAGATGGCGACTACACAGCAGTATATGCGGCACTTGCAAGGATACCTTCAGATTTATCTTTGTTTACTTCAAAGAGTGTTTCAACTGTTACGTCGGCGGCAGAAGCTGTTGAATACGGACTTGATGCAAGAAGCCAGAGCGCCATTGACGCCTACGCAGCGGAAATCGAAAATGCCGTTAGCGGACTCGAGTACAAGGCTGCAAATTACACAAATGTTTACAATGCTTTGTCAAGAGCTCCGTCAGATGTGTCTTTATATACGGATGAATCTGTAAGCACATTGAACGAGCTTATGTCATCAATTCCGACGGTAACGGATATACGTGAGCAGTATATTCTTGATAAGTATGCTGAAGATATTCTGGCTGCGATTGATGGTCTGACTTATAAAAATGCGGACTATTCACAGGCCGATGAAGCAATCAGAATTGCGAATGAAATGATAGCAACAGGATGGTACACAGATGAGAGTGTAGCCGCTCTTAACCTTGAAATCGGCAAGTTAAACCGAAATCTTGACATAACTTACCAAAATGAAGTCGATATTTGCACCAATAATATAGTCAAAGCTACCAATGAATTGACTAAAAATTTGGCAAATTATACAGAACTTCAAAATCTTTTAGAATTACTTGACAATTCAGCTTCAGAAATTTATAATTATACTTACAGTAACTATGCTGAAGTTATGGGTGAAGTTTCAGAATATCGTGAAAACACTGTTTCGTCCAGAATGAATCTTACAATCGACAGACAAAATGAGGTCGATGAAATGGTTGAGTATCTTCAGGGATTAATCGATTCTCTTATCAAGGTTGAGAACGGTGAGATCTTTGAGGCTAAGGATGGCAGCACAACGATTATAAGCAAGGGTTACATCTACGGCTTGAAGAGCGGATTAACAAAGAGCAATTTTGAAAGCGACTTTGTTACCATGTCAAATGTTGATGTTACCTACAGTAATGATTTCGGACCGTTCTTGGGTACGGGAGCGAAGGTTATTGTTAAGTCAGCAGTTACCGGTGTTCAGTTGGGTGAATACACAATTGTAATTTTCGGTGACGTTGACGGAAATGCGAAGGTTGATGTTTTCGATATGTTTGCTGTTGAGAGCGCAGTTGAAAGCGGGCTTGACGGTGCATCACTCAAAGCAGCGGACCTCAACGGGGACGGTGGTGTTACCGATGCCGATCTGACTTTGTTCAAATCGATTATCGGAGGAACAGCAGTTCTTGACCGTGCGACAGGTGAGGTTAAGTAGTTTTTGATCCTTAGTGGATTACAGATAATAATTAAGGGGGCAATTTTATGGCAAAGAAAGTTTTATGCGTAATGCTTGCTGTAGCAATGGTTTTCGGTTCATTGGCAGTAACAAGCTTTGCGGCTGTTGACTACAAAGATTTAATCGACAGAACTTTCCTCAGCGGTAGAGTGAAAACAAACATGACAGAGGTTCCGGAGACTGCAGACGATGAAGCAATCTTACAGGAAAATCTTTTGTACTGGGATGAAGAGGTTCAGACTGCGTACAATGCTGCTGAAACTAACGAGGATTATGAGGCACTTTACAACCTCATGTCTACTCCTGCTGTTCTTGATGGCGTTTCATTCGATGATGTATGGTATGCACATCGTGACGAGTCATACGGTCAGGTAAGTGTTAGATATGTTGCTGATAAACTTAATGCAGAAGCAGGCGAGAGAATTACAGTTAACGTATACCTTACAACTAACTTCTATACTCCGTCAGCCGCTATCGGTATTGAGTTTGATAAAAACCTTGTAGATATTGAAACTATCTCTCAGAGCCTTGTTACATTCTCAGGCTGGAATGTAGTTTCCAAGAACACAAATTATGGTTTCCTTGCAAATGGTACAGATGTAAGATCTAAGATCTGGCCTGAGTCAATGAGAAACAAAACAGCATATGCTAACAAGGGTCTTGCACAGATTTATCTTGCTGCAAACACAAACAATGCATATGGCAACTATGCAAAGAAATTTAATGATGACCTTGTTTGCTCTGCAACATTCATTGTTAAGGATTCTGCTCCGAGTGGCGCAGCAATCACATTCACAGCACCTACAGACGGTGACTGGAAGAGCGAGGATTTCTTTGCTTACTATGAGAATTCAAGCTCACTCTTCGGCTTTGAGCGTGTAACAGAGAATGCATATCCGTATAAGGTTGTTGACGAGATGACATTCTGTGATCACGTTTACACAGTTAAGGGTTGTTCTCTTTCTGCCGGTGATGTAGCTTATGCTGATTACACTGCATACAATCTTGCAGTTGAGAAGTACACAAAGCTCGTAAACAAGGCAGGTACATACACAGTTGATTCATGGACAGCATTCAAGAATGCAGCTACTGCAGACCTTGACAAGAACCTTACAGTTGACGATCAGCGTATTGTAAATGATGCAACAGCTGCTATCGAGGCTGCATACGAAGGACTTCGTGTTAAGGGTATCACAGAGGCAAATGTTGTTGGTGCTCCTGCATTAAATACAAATGCTAATATCAAGTTCGTTGTTGCGGGTTCTCCGTCAATTATCAGAATTGTTGATACAGAGGATCGTTCAAACACAATTACAATCTTCCGTGAGGATGCTTCTGTAACAAAGGAAGACGGTTACGAAACATGGTATACAACACTTTTTGTTGAGAAGGCAATGGCTACATATACCGCTTATGCAAAGTATTCAGATGGCTACTCGATGAACAGTGCTACACTTAAGGTTGTTTCAAGTGACTATGAAGATCTTACGATTCACACAATGAAAGTTTGTGATATGTTCAAGGGCGACGGTAGTACATCCTGCACAAATAATGGTCGTGTTACAATCGGTAAGCATAACATCATCTTCACAACATCAACAGATGTTTACAAGATTCAGTTTGTTAACGAGTACGGCAACACATGGACATATTGTGCAGCTACTAAGGGCATTTGCACAGATGAAGGAACAGAGCGTACATGGAATGTAACACTTAACTTCTATCAGGATGGTCCTTGGAAGCTTACAGTAAGAACACGTTCGATTAAGACATCATTCATCAGTGGTGTTGGTGACGACCTGAACGCTTACGTTATTACCTAATGGTTGATTTTAAAAGCTCCGCTTTTTTGCGGAGCTTTTTTCTTTTGCCTTTAAGTTGACATATTAAGATATGGATGATATAATATTAGCCGTTGTGTTTTTATAGCTTATTTAAGGAGATGATTTTTTGAGCAGAGTATTTGATATTGATGAGATTTCATCGGAAATAGAAGATATTCTCAATAACAGTGAAGAAATTTCCTTAAAGGTTAATACCGACAATATGTTGCCGTTACTCAGAAAAGGTAAGGATATCGCAACGGTGTCTAAAATAAAGAATCTTTTAAACGAGAATGATATTGTATTATATCGAAAAGAAAACGATGAGTTATCATTTTCGAGAATAAAATTTGTCAGCGGTGAAACCTTTGTTTTGTGCGGAGACAGCAGTTCTGAATATGAATACAATGTCTGCAGGGACAGAATCATCGCGTTACTTATATCGTTTGACAGAAACGGAAAAACATATAAAGTGTCAGATAAATCGAGTAAGGCATACCGAACTGCGTTGCCTGTTACAAAAGAGCTTTGGAAATATACAGTTTCAATGAATAATAGAACGAAGAGCTTTATTAAGTTCTTGAAAAAGAAATAAGGAGAATTGTAAAATTGATTAGTACAGTTAATGTCAGCTTACAGTACGGCGGTCGAGAGCTGTTCAAGGGAGCAGATTTAAAATTCACAAAAGGAAATTGCTACGGACTTATCGGTGCAAACGGTGCAGGAAAGTCAACTTTTTTGAAAATTCTTTCAGGAGAAATTGAGCCAAACAAGGGTGAAGTTATTATTGATCCGGGCGAGAGATTGTCAGTTCTTCGTCAGGACCACTTTGCATTTGATGAGTATGATGTTATTCGTACCGTTCTTATGGGTAATCCACATCTTTGCGAGATTATGGATGAAAAAGAAGCGCTTTACATGAAGGAAGATTTTTCTGAGGAGAATGGTATTCGTGTAAGTGAGCTTGAGGAAGAATTTGCGGAGATGGGCGGTTGGAGCGCTGAGAGTGATGCTGAAATTCTTCTTAATGGACTCGGAGTAACAAATGAATTCCATTATGCACAGATGAGTGAGCTTGATAATGATGTCAAGGTTAAGGTTTTGCTCGCACAGGCTTTGTTCGGAAATCCCGATATTCTTCTTATGGACGAGCCTACCAACCATCTTGATATTGAGGCTATCCGTTGGCTCGAGGAATTTCTTATTGAGCTTGACAACAGTACGGTTATCGTTGTTTCTCATGACCGTCATTTCCTTAATAAAGTTTGTACTCACACGGTTGATATTGACTTCGGTAAGATTACAATGTTCGTAGGAAACTACGATTTCTGGTATGATTATACACAGATTGCTCAGCGTCAGATGCGTGAGCAGAACAAGAAGACAGAGCAGAAGATGAAGGAACTGCAGGAATTTATTGCACGATTCAGCGCAAACGCTTCAAAGTCAAAGCAGGCTACAAGCCGTAAAAAATTGCTTGATAACCTTGAACTTGAATCGATGCCTGTTTCATCAAGAAGATTCCCGTTCGTTTCGTTCAAGCCTGACCGCTCAGTTGGTAATGAGCTTCTTACTGTTGAAGGTATCAGCAAGACAATCGGCGACAGAAAGGTTCTCGACAATGTCAGCTTTACAATCAAGCCTCGTCAGAAGGTTGCTTTTGTCGGAACAGACGGACTCGCAAAGACAACACTTTTCCAGATTCTTGCAGGTGAGCTTGAGCCGGATGAGGGTACATTCAAATGGGGCGTTACAACTTCACAGTCATATTTTCCGTCGGATAACTCAGAATTCTTCGACGGATGCGAGGATTCGCTGATTGACTGGGTACGCAGATATTCTGATTTAATTTTTGAAACAGACGTTCGTGGATGGCTCGGAAGACTTATGTTCTCGGGCGAAGAGGCTACTAAGAAAGCAAAGGTTCTTTCCGGTGGAGAGAGAGTGCGTTGTATGCTTTGCAAAATGATGCTTTCGGGCGCAAATGTACTTATCTTCGATGAGCCGACTAACCACCTTGACCTTGAGTCAATCACATCTCTCAATGAGGGCATTATTAACTTCCCTGAGTCAGTTTTGTTTACATCTCATGACCACCAGTTCGTGCAGACAATTGCGGACAGAATAATCGATGTTACACCGGGTAATTTCTATGATAAAGAAATCACATACGATGAGTATCTCGATGAATTAAAAGGCGAATAATAACAACATAACGCAAAAATAAGGACTTCCCGTTTTTGGGAAGTCCTTAATAATTTGTGGCTTTATTCAGCTTTCTTTGAATATTTTGTAAGATAAATAAATCTTTGAAGATTGCAATCAACGGGGCTGAGTGAATTACCGCTACCGAAGAATACCGCACCCATCTGAGTAAGGCATTCCTTTGAAAGTACAAGCTCAACGGCATCGAGGTCGCTTAATTTTGTACCTGTGCATAATGCACCCTCGTCCTTGATGAGGACAACATTCTTTCCGTTAACAGCCCTTGCGATAGATTTGGCATTTTCTTTTGAACCATTCCAGGTTGAACAGGTGATTTTTGCGCCTGCAATCTGTGCAAAGTCGTCAAGCATCGGATTAATAGACTTACCTGTAACACTGTAGCCTACAACCTCGTTGTCTGTAAGGTGCTTGATACAGGTAACGTCAGAAGATTTGTAAATCTCAGCGTGAATCATTGCAACCCTCGGCAAAGCGTCACTGTCACTTCCTAATGTTTTAATATCAACAGTGAAGGTCTTGCCGTTTTTGAATTTTAATTCGAAGGTTGAACCATTGCGAACACTTTCACCGAAGTCAGTGACAAAATCGGGTAACTTGCCGGAGCCGTTAGCTTTGATAAAGCTGTTAATCATAGATTTTCTGGAATAATCTGCAGTTCCTTCATAAAGTCTGAATGCCTTATGAACCTTTTCCTTGCAGAGATTTTCGAGTGCTTCTGCAACTGCGAAGGATTCTTCCATATCCTTACCAAGACAAACTGCACCATGATGAACCATCAAAAATGCCATTGCATCAGGATAATTTGTATATGTTGTCTCAAGAGCTTTTCTAAGCTTTTCTGTTGATGGCATACCATAGCTTGCGACAGGAACGCAATCGCCGAGCAAAGCCTTGTATTTTTCGGGAATCACATCGATATTTTTCTCTGCAATACCTGCAACAGATGCTCTGACCTGATGAGTGTGAATGAAGAAATTAATTTCAGGACGGATTCTGTATGCATCAGCATGAATACCTTTTTCACTTGAAGGCTTCATATCTCCGTCGTAGCTGTAATCAGCAATATTTACAACAACCATATCCTCCGGCTTGAGTGTGTCGTAAGCTCTGCCACTCGGAGTGATAACGAATTGTGTGTCGGAAATTCTTGCACTTACATTTCCCCATGTTCGTGCAATAAGTCCGGTTTCAAGAAGTCTTTTGCCTGCTTCAACAACAAGCTCTCTTGCTTCCTGCTCTGAGTATGCCATTTCAATTTTCCCCTTTAGTTATTATATTCTGCCGCAATTTGCGAAGATTTTGTCAAATCTTGAAATTGCATCGTCAATATCTGCTTCTGTGTATGCAGCACTTGTATAAAGACGGCTGCCTGCAAGAGTAACCATACCCTCAGCCATATAAGCAGCACCCATATGCTCCATTTCCTTCTGTCTTGCGCTTGTCTGCTTGAGAATGTCGGGAATTGTCCACGGCTTTGTCCAGTCAATAGCAAAGTGCATTGTACCAACTGTATCAAGATGACAGATAGAGCCCTGATTGAAAGCAACGAACGGAAGGTTGTGCTTTTCGATTGACTTTTTGATACCCTCGATGAGTCTGTCACCCATTTTACCTGCAACTTCACAGGCGTTTGTTCTTTCAATTTCGCAGATTGCATTGTAGCCTGCAACACAGGAAATCGGTGTAGCTGCCATTGTACCGCCGCACATAGCCTTCTTAACCTTCTTACCTGAAGAATCAAGACCTGCGCCGAGATGTGCCATAACATCTCTGTGACCGCCGATTCCGCCTGCTCCAGGATATCCACCTGCGATAATCTTACCGAAGATTGTGATATCGGGATCAATTCCGAAGTAACCCTGAGCGCCCGAAAGACCGATTCTGAAGCCTGTAACAACTTCGTCACAGATAAGCAATGCACCATACTTGTGGCAAAGCTCTTCAACGCCCTTAACGAATTCCTTTGAAAGAGGTCTTGTACCGCTTTCAGGACCTACAGGCTCAAGATAAACACCTGCTGTGCCGCCTGTAAGCTGATTTTTCTTGAGCTTTCTCTCAAGGTCTTCAAGATCGTTCGGGAAGAACTCGTCTGTGTGTTTGAATACGAACATCGGAACACCGTGTGACTGAAGATTCTTTGTACCCGGAACACGCATACCGTAAGCCATCTGATCTGACCATCCGTGATATGCACCGCCCATTTTAAGAATGTTCTTCTTGCCTGTTGCAAGTCTTGCTACACGAACAGCGCACATACAAGCCTCTGTACCTGAACCGAGCATTCTGAACATTTCAACAGACGGAACGCACTCGGCAATTTTGTTTGCGAGTTTGTACTCGTACTCGTGGAAAAGACCTGTTGAAGGGCCACAATCGTTAAGAAGCTCGATTACCTTCTCACGAATTGCAGGAGGGTTACTGCCGATAATTGTCGGACCGCCTGCCTGAAGGAAATCGTAGTATTCGTTTCCGTCGATGTCATAGAGCTTGTTGCCCTCTGCTTTTGTGAATACAAGAGGGAACGGGTAGTTGAATGCAAGGTTGTGCTGAACACCACCGGGGATTCTTGTCTTAGCTACGTCAATCATAGCCTTTGACTTTGTGCACTTCTTTGCATAGTACTCTGTTTCGTATTTTTTAAGTGCGTCAGGTCTGATACTGTAAATCGGTTTCTTGATAAGTGCGTCAAGCTCTTTTGTAACAGCTTCAGCATCAAGATAGTTGGTTATTGCAAAATTTCCGCTCATTTCATATACCTCCATTAGCTGAAATATTAATTTTTAATGATTATAGCACATTTTTATAAAAAAATAAATATTTTTTTTGCATTTTTTGTTTTTTATGGTAAAATATATAAAATAAACTTTTTCGGAGGGTTAATAATGGGTGTTTATGTTATTGCATACGATGTAGGTACGACAGGATTGAAAACTTGTCTTTTTGAAATTGATAAGACAATTAATCCGATTACCAATGCATATGCGTCATATAATCTCTACATAGTTGAAAACGGCGGTGCGGAGCAGGACTGTGATGAATGGTGGCAGGCAATGTGCGACACCACTAATGAAATTTTCACAAAGACAGATATCAAGCCCGAACAGATTGCGGGTATTTCCTTCTGTTCACAGATGCAGGCGCTCGTTCTTGTTGATAAAAACGGTAAGCCCGTACGTCGTGCAATGAGCTACATGGACCAGCGTGCCAAGGAAGAGCTTAAGAAGTATATGGCATACGGCTTGCAGATTGCAGGTGCGAATATAGTTCCTCTTTTGAAGTCCCTTGCCGTTACAGGAGCTGTTTCGTGCAGTGTTAAGGACCCTGTTTATAAATACAAGTGGGTTGAGAATCACGAGCCTGAGAATTTCAAAAAGGCTGATAAGTGGCTCGATGTTAAGGATTACCTCATCAGCCGTTGCACAAGTGAATTTGCCATGACAACCGACTCTGCCTTCGCAACCTTGCTTTATGATACACGTAAGGGTAAAGAGGGCTGGAGCAAAACAGTTTCAAATATATTCAAGGTTAATATGAACCATCTTCCGAAAATAGTAAAATCAACTGATATGGTCGGCAAGGTTACCGCTGAAAGTGCAAAGCAGCTCGGTCTTTGTGAGGGCACACCTGTATTCGGAGGCGGTGGAGATGCTTCACTTATCGGTGTCGGTGCAGGAAGCGGTGCTATCGGTGACACCCATATTTATTCCGGTACTTCGGGCTGGGTTGGAACGGTTGTAGGCAAACAGCTTGTTGATACATCTGCAATGATTGCCGCTATTGTCGGTGCAGACCCGAACAGCTACAACTATTTTGCCGAAATGGAAACAGCAGGTAAGTGCCTTGAATGGGTGCGTGACCATCTTTGTCTTGACGAAATCGGCATTTTCCTTAAAGAGTCAAAGAATGTTACTCAGGATACTGAAAGCAAGTATGAGAGCCTTTATGACTATATGTCAGAGGTAATTGATTCTGTGCCTGCAGGCTCTGAGGGTGTTATATTTACTCCGTGGCTTCACGGAAACCGTTGCCCGTTTGAGGACCCGAATGCATCCGGTATGTTCTTTAACATCAATATCAACACAAGAAAATCAGATATGCTTCGTGCCGTAATCGAGGGCGTATGCTTCCACCAGAGATGGATGCTTGAGGCAGAGGCGAAGAAGGTACAGACATCGGATGTTATCCGTTTTGTCGGTGGTGGTGCTCTTTCAAGTGTTACCTGTCAGATTCTTGCTGACGTTACGGGCAGAACAATTGAAACAGTTAACCGTCCGCAGGACGTTGGTGCTGTCGGCGCTGCCGCAATTATCGGTATCGGTCTTGGCGTAATCAAAGATATTGCAGAGGTTAAAAAATACGTTCCTGCCGTAAAGACATTCAAGCCGAATAAGGCAAACAAGCCGATTTACGATAAGAATTTTGAAGTGTTCAAGACACTTTACAAGAATAACAAGGATGCATACAAAGCATTAAATGGTTAATTTATGAAACATATTGCAATACTTAAAAACAAGCCCGAACGCAGCGGAAAGGAATCTATTCCCGACGGAGCAATCTGCGGAAACGGAGATTTGTCGGTAATTCTCGGAAACTGTGAAAACGGATTAAGACTTCATATCGCAAAAAGTGATATGTGGTATCTTGTTGAAAGATACGATTCGGGCGGACTTCGCCCCTTCGGGAATATCGATATCCCGATTGAAGCGAGTCTTTATGATAACTATTATGTTGAACAGGATATGGACAACGGAGAAATTCGTTGCCTGTTCAAAAACGGAAATGAAGAGGTTAAGCTCACTGTCCGTGTCTGCAAGGGCGAAAATTCAATTATGCTTGAGAATGATGGTAATGTTGACATTAAGCCGAAGCTGTGCAGATTTACCGATAAAATTGACGGAGTAACCGAGGATTTTAACGAAGACGGAATTCACGGAATCTGCCGACTTATGGACGGCAAAGAGGTTACATATCCGACAATGGCTTTCGGCACAGAAAAGCAGGTTGATGGAAATAAGTGGTATTATTTTATTGCAACTAACCACGATTGTGATAATCCAAAGGAAACTGCAGTAAAAAAAGCTAAGGAAATCAGTGTTGAAAAATTCGATAGCTTAAAGAAAAATCACTACGATTTATGGCGTGAATTCTGGAGTAAATCGTCATTCAAAATGAGCGATGAGGAATTTGAGCTCGGCTGGTACGCTTCTCAATATATGCTTGCCGTTTCGGCAGGTAATGAAAAATTTCCACCCGGTATTTTCGCTAATTTTATCACAGTTGAAACTCCGATGTGGCACAGCGATTATCATCTTAACTATAACTATCAGGCTCCGTTTTATCACGCCTGTTCCTCAAATCATGTGGAATTTACGGATTGTTACCATGCCCCGCTCGAGGATTTTTATGAAAAGGGCAGGGAGTGTGCTGAAAAATTCGGCTGTCGTGGAATTATGTATCCTGTCGGAATGATGCCAAAGGGAATTTTCTCCGAAATGAAAAAAGAGCTGAAATACTGGTTCCCTCGTTTGTTTCTCGGTCAGAAGAGCAACGCAATTCATCCTGCGGATATTATGGTGTTCCGCTGGAAAACTACGAGAGATAAGGAATATGCGAAGAATCACGCATATCCGTATATCAGAGAATGTCTTGCATTCTTCGAGGACTATATGACCTTCGAAAACGGACGATATTCCGTAAAGCAGGATGCCTGCCACGAGGTCCCGTACTATAAGCCCGATTTCAATCCGAAAAAATACAAAAGATATATCAATGACACAAATAATGCTTTGACCTTAGGACTTTTGCGTATGTGCCTTGAGGCTGAAATTGATATGGCGAAGGCACTCGGTATTGACGAGGACAAGCAGAAAGAGTGGCAGAATATTCTTGATAAGCTATCACCGTTTGCAACCTATTATCGTTTTTTCAGAAAGGTTTACAGATACACAGAAAAAGGACAGATGTGGAACGATTCCAATGATGTCGGACTTCAGCATATTTATCCCTGCGGATGTATCGGACTTTCTTCTCCGAAAGAGGATTTGAAGATTGCACGTGAAACCTTCCGACAGAAGAGTAAGCATTGCTGGCTTGACGGAAATGCGGTTTGCTCGTTTTATCCGATGGCGGCGAGACTCGGAATTGATCCGAAAAAAATTACGTCAAATCTAAGAGAGAATAACCGACAGTATCTTTTGCCGAATATGATTTATAAGCATGGTGGCGGATGCCTTGAAAATTGTTCAATAATTGCAAATACATTCAACGAAATGGCTTTGCAGAGCCATCAGAATATATTGCGGTTTTTCCCTGCGTGGGATACGGATATTGATTGCGAATTTGAAAATCTTCGCTCCTTCGGTGCATTTCTCGTGTCTGCGTCAATCAAAAAGGGTGTAATCGGTACTGTTACCATCAAATCCGAATGTGGCGAAAAGCTCAGTTTTGTAAATCCTTTTGACAAATGCAGAATTACAGTAAACGGAAAAACAACAGAAAACGCTGAGAAAGAAATCACAATGAATACGTCAATCGGTGATGTAATCATAATTGAAAAAGCGTAAGTTAATGACACTTCGATTGTTTCGGAGTGTCACTTTTTTATGAATATTTGTTGCTTTTTATCTTTTGTTATGGTACAATAACTTGTAAACTGAAATATTGTTACTTCGGAGGACAAAATAATGGAAAGTAAAAAGCAGATTATTAAAGCTGTTGCCGCAATCAGTGCGGTTGCCATGACAGCTACAATATTATTGCCGGGCTGTAATCTCGTCGGCAAAACTCCCGATAATATAAATGACCCTAATGCTCTTGTGGCAGATGCAAATTCAATTTGCTGTCCGCAGTGTAATTCATCTGATGTTGCAGGTCCCGATGCTGATGGTTTCTATACCTGTAATTCCTGTGGTAGCAGATGGGATTTGAATCAGTCAAATAATACAGTTGAGGTTGTTGATGACAATGGTAATGTTGTTGCAACTGTTCCTAACACAACTTCAGCAGATGGCAGCTCATACTTTGGCGGTGGCTCATCATATGGTGGCAGTTCATCATACAGTGGCGGTTCATCAAGCAGTGACAGCGGCTCATCATATAGCGGTGGCTCAAATAACAACGGTGGTTCAACCAATGGTGGCGGTACAACTGTATCAACAACAAAGGCCGGTGCAAATTCTTCGTTCTGGACAAAGATTAAAAACGGAATCAGCGACCCTGAAACATTCAAGAAAATTGCTTCTGACTTCTCAGCTATTGCAAATTCTGTAACATGGTACATGGATTCTGAGGGTAACCTTACAGCATTAAGTCCTAAGGGTGAAAACGTTGACTCCGGTTTCTTCGGATTTAAATACAATACAAAGGACGATGTTTTCATTACTGCTGAGGATGCATGGCAGAGAAACTTCGGTTACACAGAAACCTACGATAAGGCTTCTGGTGTTGGTGCTATTTCTTACGATACTATCCGTGTTTTCTACACCTATGACAACAAGGACTGGATGGTTCAGTTCTGGAAGGGTCAGTATGGCTTTGTTATGATTGGTGCTGAAATCGGTGTTTATAACAGACCTGTAGGTACAACCGGCAACACATACTATAACTGTGCAAATGATGAGGACAAGCTCACAATGAGCATGGAGGTATACAGAGGTACATCTTCTCAGAATTCTTCCGATTTTACAAAGCTCTTTACAAGAAGCAAGTATAAGACATGGTGGCTCACAGGCTTTACTCCGGGAACACTTAACGCAGGTTCTTATGTAGTTAATGCAGAGAAGAACAGATATCTTCGCCAGGATGCAATTTTCTATTTCGAAACCCCTGAAGAGGCACAGGCATTTATCGGCGGACTTAAGAATGTCAGCAAGGTTGAGCACAATGCTCCGACAACAACCTACCGAGAAATCTCATTTAAGGAGTTCAGCTCACTTGAGAAGTATAACAGCACATTTGTTGACGGTAAATTCTACCTTGAAGGCGATGGCAAAACACTTCACGTATCATTCAGATAAGAGGTTGTTTTTATGAAAAAAATAATTGCTGTTGTTATGGTACTCGCTATGCTTTTCGGATGCGTGGCTTGTACATCTGGCAAAAAACATGCAACCGACGAAACATATGAAATTATGGCAAATTTCTCAAAGCTTGACGACAGAGGAAATATTGTTGTAATGGTTCAGGATCTCGGTGGTGTATATGAAGAGCTTTATTCTCAGGATGGTCTGGTGCTTAAATTCATAGGCTCTGATGATGAAATCTATGATGATAAAGGCAATAAAATGGATGTGGACAAGTTTAATTGCGGAGATTCGGTTAAAATAACGTATGACGGAAAGCTCGCAAAGAACAATCCGAAAACCATTAAAGTGTATAAAGTAACATTGATTGAAGCTATTGGCGGCTAAGATTGGAGATTTTATTATGACAGAAGTAACTAAAGATATGCTTATCGGCGAAATTCTTGATGCTGACAGAGGAACAGCAGAATTCTTCCTCAATATGGGTATGCATTGCTTAGGTTGCCCATCCGCAAGAGGAGAGAGTCTTGAAATGGCTTGTGCCGTTCATGGTGTTGACGTTGATGAACTTGTAGCAGACATCAACGCATATCTTGCAAGCAAATAATGTTGAAATTAAAGCCAAGACTTAATATGGCAGCAGAAATGGTACGCACAGGTTCACGCATTGCCGATATCGGCACGGACCATGCGTACCTTCCTGTTATATTGATACTGAATAATAAAATACCTCACGCAATTGCGGCTGATTTGCGCAAAGGGCCGTTGGAAAACGCTGAATCCACAGTAAAGCTGAATTCAGTTGAAGATAAAATTGAGCTACGACTTTCCGACGGACTTGAGTATATTGAGCCTGACGAGGTTGACGATATCGTCATTGCGGGAATGGGTGGCATTCTGATTGCCGAAATTCTTTCAAAGGCAGAATGGACAAAGGACAGCACCAAAAATCTTGTTCTGCAACCGCAATCTCACAGTGAAAATTTGCGTGAATTTCTTTTTGAAAACGGCTATGAAATAACGAATGAGCAAGCCTGCTTTGAGGATGATAAGGTTTATATCTGTATGAATGCCGTATACAGCGGAAACACAGGTGAACATAGCGAAGCAGAATTGATTTTCGGCAGTTTCCTTGATAGGAAAGACGAGCCATCAATGGCTTTCGTTGAAAAAAAGCTCAAACGACTTAAGGCAAGATATGATGCATTAATTCAACAGAGTGTAGAAAATGATGAAACAGAAAGACTTAAGAAAATAATTACGGAGGCGGAATTATGCCTACAGTAAAAGAAGTATATGATTTTATCAACTCTTTTGCCGATTTTCAATCGCAGGAGGATTGGGACAACAGCGGAATGCTTGTCGGCGATTTTGATGCCGAAGTAAAGAAGATTGCCGTTGCTCTTGATATAACAAATGAAGCGGTTGAAAAGGCTGAGAAAAGCGGAGCAAATCTGATTGTAAGCCATCATCCTGTTATTTTTTCGGGACAGAAGAGCTTCATAAAGGGAAATGTAGCTTACGAGCTTGCAGTAAACGAAATGAATGCGATATGCTGTCATACACCACTCGATATGGCACAAGGCGGCACGAATGACACACTCGCAAGGCTGCTCGGATTTAACGTGACAACGAGCGAAAATCCTATTCTTCGTTATGCAGAGATTGACGAAACAACTGCCGATGACCTCGCAAAGCATATTTCTTCCGTGCTCGGTACAACAATTAGATACACAGACAGCAAAAAGCCTATTAAAAAAATAGCAATCTGCACGGGTGCAGGCTGTTCACTTATCGAAGAAGCAGGGGAGATAGATGCGTTTATAACAGGTGATGCATCACACCATAATTTCCTCGATGCACTCGAAAACGGCATTTCTGTATTTGCGGCAGGTCATTATGAAACCGAAAACCTTGTTGTGCCTGTTGTTGTTGAGCTTCTTAAAAATGAGTTTTCAAATGTTGAGGTATTCGACCTTGAACAGAAAAATCCGATAAAATTTGCATAAAGAGTATTTGAGATACTTCGATTCGCTCAGTATGACATGCTTTTTATTGTTATGTCATTCTGAGGAGCAAAGCGACGAAGAATCTCAAGTTTGTTCAGTACACAAATTATCCCTTTTGTCATTGCTTTGCAATGTCACCTTCTCGCTGTGGCTCGGTCACCTCGCGGCTCTGACAGTCCACCGGACTGTCATTCACTGCCGTTCGGACATTCGCTTCGCTCACTACCCAAGGGGGCAGCTTAAAAGTGCGAAGATTTAATCAGGCGCCCCACGGGGGAGCTGTCTGCGAAGCAGACTGAGGGGGTATTTGAGATACTTCGCTTCGCTCAGAAGTACAATATTATTTTGCCTCCCTCTGACGAGGGAGGTGGATTTGACGAAGTCAAAGACGGAGGGAGAGAAAAGTTTGCACATAAAAATCTCTCCCTCAGTCTCGCTTTGCTCGACAGCTCCCTCGTCAGAGGGAGCCTTATTATTTTGTTCAAAATAAAAACAAGATTTGCGTTCTTATGAATTGCAAATCTTGTTATTTTTTATTTGGATTGTTCGACTCGCCGAGAATATAGTCAATGCTGACATTATAATAGCGTGATAACTTAATTAGAATTGCCGTGGGAATATCATTCTCGCCTGTCTCATATTTTGAATAACCCGTTTGCGACATTCCGAGAATTTTGGCTAATTTGGTTTGACTTAAATCGTTATCCTCACGCAAGTCACGGATTCGTTTGTACATCGGCATCACCTCTGCCCATATTATATTATAACCTGTTTCAGGGTATTGACTTTTAATCTGAAATAGGTTAATATTGAGAAAACATATTAAATTAAGATTGCTTTTTACAAATAAAACTTAGTTATACGAAAGTTCTACTTTTGTAGACATTTAGGTAATTGACTTTGAGTGGTAAGGAGCATACAATTTAATTGCTTAATAATTTTGAAAGAGGTTATGAACTATGAAAACAAAAATCATTGCATCAGTTCTTGCGGCAACAATGGCACTTTTGACATTTTGTTCCTGCGGACCGGAAAAAGAAACAGAAATCACAACAACAGAACCGACAAGTGTTGTAACAGAAGCAGTTGCAGAAACAACCGTTGAGCCAACAACAGAGACTCCGACAACAACTACAACCACCACAACTACGACTACAACAACTACTACAGCAAAGCCAACAACAAAAGTAACTACTAAAGCGACAACGAATAAAACCACTACGACAAGAAGTAAAGTAACCACAAAGGCAGCCACAAAAGCAACAACAAAAGCAACTACTAAGGCTACTACAAAAGCTACTACTAAGGCAACTACAAAAGCAACTACTAAAGCGACAACCAAAGCTACCACTAAATCTAATTCAAATTATTCAAAAACAGTAAAAACACCAGATGGTACATATACATTTAATTTTAATGTTAAAGTGCCATTTACAATTAAAATATCATATGATGATATTTGGGATGAAAATACAAATACATTTGTAGAGAGAACGGAGAATGGTTTTGAAGTTACATCATTAGATATAAAATATAATGAAATGGATGGTTTGGAGTTATTTGTAGATGGTAAGTTTGTGAATGGCCATTCGCAGATTGTGTTAAACTTTGATGTATATGATTCTAACGATTATCTTATTTCAAGTTGGGACAACATATCATTAAGTGGAAAATCAAATGGTCCGGCAAAAGGTTCATGTTATCTCCCTCATGATGAACCGGGCACATACACTGTAGAAATCAATACTACATATTATCCTTACCACTAATATCTATTAAATAAATCATACATGAGTAATACATAATGATGCTGC
>DCGX01000022.1:17218-20541 GCA_002315505.1 Ruminococcaceae bacterium UBA1767 | reverse complement strand
TATATTTGTTATTCTCTGCCGTTGTATCATTCTTTGCAGGTAAAAAACTGCAAAAAATAAATACGGAAATGAATATGGCACTAAAAGAGCAAGCTGATAAGCAAGAAAGAAAAGAAATAAAAGCAACATATTCAAAAACAAAGAAAAAAGTACTTACACTCGGAATAGCTTTGGTGTTGCTCGAACTTGTAGTGGTGAAGTATACATCATTTGTACTTAGAAATGCAGGTCTTGTTTTAGGTACGGACTCGTTCGATGTAATAAACATTATTGCTCCGCTCGGTTGTTCATTTTACACATTTGCAATAATAGGATATATGGCTGATGTTTACAGAAACAAGGCAACGGCACAGACAAATATATTAAAATATCTGCTCTTTGTTTCTTACTTTCCGCAGATTATTCAAGGTCCGATTCCACGGTTCAGTAATCTTTCGCCGCAGTTATTTACAGAGAAAAAATTCGACGTTGTTTCACTTAAAAACGGAGCCTTGAGAATCCTTTGGGGCGTATTTAAAAAATTAGCGGTTGCACAAGTGATTTCGCCTGTGGTTGATACAGTATACTCAAACAATTCCGAATACAACGGCACAATAATTTTGATGGCAACACTGCTTTACTCAATTCAGATGTATGCTGATTTTTCTGGATATGTTGATATTGTGTTGGGTGCATCGGAAATTTTCGGAATAAAGCTGCAGGAAAATTTCAACCAGCCGTATTTTGCAAAAACAATACCCGAATTTTGGAGAAGATGGCACATGTCACTCAGCTCGTGGTTCAGAGAATATGTATTCTACGCAATGTCATCTTCAAAGGCAATGCTGAAACTCAACAAGAAAACCCGTAAGAGATTCGGAAATGAAGCAGGCAGAATTATTTCTGTCATTATTCCTGTACTTTCTGTGTGGATGCTGACGGGCTTGTGGCACGGTGCTGCATGGCATTATGTTTTGTGGGGATTGTTCCACGGAAATTTAATAATGCTGAGTATTATTTTTTCACCGTATTTCAAAAAGGCAGAACAAAAGTCAAAAATCAATTTCAATAATGGTTTTTTTAACTTTTTAAAAATATTGCGAACATTTTTATTGTGTACTTTGGGAAGAATTTTCTTCCGTGCAGGAAATGTAAAATATGCATTTTCAATGTTTTATAAAGTGTTCTTTGATATGGGTTATCCAAAGGGATTTTTGTCACTTGGATTGAATCAAAGAGAATATATAGTTTTGGCAACAGCAGGAATTTTAATGCTTGCTTGCAGTATAATTCGTGAGAAAAACGGTAGCTTCAGAGAATGGTATTGGCAAAGAAAAATTATTGTCAGATGGGCGATTGTATTGTTCTTAATTCTGTTCACTATTCTTTTCGGTAGTTATGGACCCGGCGAAACATCATCATTTATCTATGAACAATTCTAAGCGAGGACATTATGAAAGTATTAAAAAAAATAATTGCGGTAATTGTGTTTTGCTCGTTTATAGTCGGCAGTTTTTATCTTGTCACCGCTGTTTCCCGTGTTTCGTCAAGTGATTCCGACACCCGTGTTAAGGTCGCATTTGAACAATTTTACGAACAGGAAGAAAATTCTATTGATGTTGTTTTATTCGGAAGCAGTGCAATTTATCGTGATTTTATTTCCATCGAAAGCTATAATTCATTTGGTTTTACATCATATTCACTTGCGACAATGAGTCAGCCGTTCAAGTCGGTAAAATATTTAATTGAAGAAACTTTGAAAACACAAAATCCGTCACTGTTTGTTATAGAAATTCGTCAGCTTGTCAGTGATGTTATTCGTGAAAAATATAATATTTCAAAGGACGAAGAAGCAGTCGACGAAATGAAAAGATTTCTTGCAAACTGTATGCCGTTTTCTTACAACCGTTACAAAATGATTGAGGAAATTCTGCCCGATGACACATTTTATTCTTACTTCGATTTTATAAGAAATCACTTAAAATGGAGCAATATGTCGTTTTCTCTTTTCTGCGACCATTTATTTACAAGCACATCTTATGAAACTTACATTGATATGAAGTGCCCGAATATGATTTCAACCTGTGAATCTTATAGCAAAGACTTTTGGAGCACAGAAGAAACCTATGACATACCGCAGGAATCATTGTCGGTGCTTGAAGACTTACTAACATATATTGAGCAGAATAATTTCAATGTTTTATTTGTATCAACACCGTTTCATCAGACAGAAAATTATAAAATTGCCGAAAATTCAATCGGCAAATATCTGTCTGAAAAGGGGTACAATTATTTAAACTGTAACGATTGCTACGACGATATAGAAATTGATTTTGCAACGGATTTTTATGACGAAAGACACGCTAATGTTTTAGGAGCGTTAAAAATCACCGATTATATCGGACAATATATAATAAGTAATTATTCTATAACAATTAACCATTCAAAACAGGTTACAAGCGATTGGGATAATTCATATAGCATTTGGGATAATGAGAGAGAAAGATTATGCGAAAAAGCGAACGAAAACGCAAAGGAGGCTAATTTGTGAATACAATATTAGAAGCAATATCAAAAGCCGAGCCCGAGCATATTGCTCTCATTGACTGTAACGGAAAATATACATACAGAACTTATCTTAACCACATAATAAGCATTGCTGATTTTCTTAAGCAAACAGGAGTGGCTTATGACGACCGAATTTTAATTGTGGCAAAGCAGACAGAACTTTTTCTTGCCACATTTCACGCAGTGCAATACATAGGTGCAATTCCTGTTCCTCTTGAAAAATCCACAACGACGAGCAGAATTAAGGATTTGTATGAAATTACAAAAGCTACGGCAGTAATCTCGGATGATAAAAATATATATGTAAAAGCAATTCTATACGATGACATAAAAAGAGCTTGTGCAAACGATGCTTTTGTAGTACCAAAGGTAAATCCTGTTTCCGAAATTTTATATACTACAGGAACAACAGGAAAATCAAAGGGTGTTGTTATTTCGCAAAGAGCTGACATTGCTGTTGCAGAGAACATTATTTACGGCGTAAAAAAACACTTTGATGATGTTGAACTGATACCGATGCCGTTAAATCATTCGTTTGCTTTAAGACGATATTTCAGCAATATGATAATCGGAAGTACCGCGGTACTTTGTGACGGCGTAATAAATCTGAAAAATTTCTTTAATTTGATAGAAGAAAACAACTGTAATGCTATTGCAATGAATCCGTCCGCATACAGTATAATATATAAGCTCGCAAAGGAAAAATTTCGTGAGGTCGGTAAGCGGTTAAATTATGTTCAGTTTGGCTCCGCACATTTGCCTGAAGAGAGTAAAAA
>DCGX01000022.1:0-17156 GCA_002315505.1 Ruminococcaceae bacterium UBA1767 | reverse complement strand
GGTTGCTCGTGCGTAATTGATTTTAGTAAAGATAAGAATTTATCTAATTGTATCGGAAAACCAACGGTAAATTCTTCGTTTGCGGTTGTTGATGAAAACGATATGCTGATAATTTCAAACGAAAACAATATGGGCAGATTGATTTGCTCGGGCAGTATGGCAATGAACGGATACCTGAATGATGAAAAGTCAACTCGTGATGTGATGATGGGTAAATATATATTTTCAAATGATTTAGGCTACATTGACGAGGACGGAATGATTTATGTTTTCGGTCGTTGTGATGATGTTATTACCTGTGGCGGAAATAAGATAAACCCCGAAGAGGTTGAAGACATCGTAAAATTAAGCGGAATGGTTGAGGATTGTGTTTGTGTTGCATATAACGATGAGAAAATGGGAACAGTTCCAAAGCTGATTGTTGTGCCGAAGGTGAACTATTCGGAGAAAGAGCTGTTTACATTTTTATCAAAAAACCTTGAATATTATATGATTCCGAAAAAATATGAGATGGCTTATTCGATTTATAAATCATTTAACGGTAAACCGTTGAGAAGAAAATATAGATAGGAGAATTATTATGAGGTCAGTAGAGGAAATTTTAGAAGAGATTAAACCGGGTATAGATTATGAGGACTGTAAAGCAATGGTTGATTTGCAAATCCTTGATTCTCTGGATATTATTTCGCTTGTATCGGAAATAACAGACGAATATGACATAGAAATTTCTTTTGATGAAATCACACCGGAAAATTTCAATTCGGTAGATGCAATAAATGCTTTAATTGACAGGCTGATGTGATTTGTTAAATTTGTTTATCAGCGGTTTGTACAGAGAAGTAACCCCTTTTCTTCTTTGCAATGCTTTGATATTTCGGTCAGTTAACCCCTTTTTCATTAAAACTCAAAAGCAAAACCTTTTTAAAATTCACAATTATTCGAGTGATTGAAATAAAGCATCGAGATTTCGAAAATCGCTGTGAGAAAGCACCGAGTTACCCACTCGGTGCTTTCGATTTGTTTATTATTCAATTATTGAAAAGATTTATAATGTTAGCAAAAAATCCGCGAATCATTGAAAACATATTTGAAATCCATGAGAAAATATTCGAGAAAAATCCGCCTGCGGAGCCTGAAGAATCACCGACATTTGAGAAGTTGTTAACTGTATTTTCTAATGTGAAATCTGTTGATGCATCTGCAAAGAGATTTTCAAATATATTTGTTATTCCGCCTTGACCCATATCCTGTGGCATGCTATCCTGCGGCTGCTGGTCGTCAGACGGCTTTTCGGGAGGATTGCCCTGCTGCTCACCCTGAGGCATATCACCCTGTGGTTGCTCACCTTGTGGCTGTTCATCCTGTGGCATATCAGGTGGTGTTGTTTCTCCGCTGAAACCGCCGAAGCCACCGGGCATCATTCCGCCCTGTGATGTACCCTTGTAAGACTGCATTACTGCTTCATCAGTAAATCCTGTTGCGGTTTTTGATGTGAAGAAGCCGTTGTTGGTTGTTCCTGTAACATCTCCACCGATGTAAATGTTATATGTTTCACCCTGTTTTAATTCGGGTGATGAAACAATCGCACCCTGATAGGTTCTTGCATTGTCCTTTGCAATGGAATCCTGATTCGGGTCATAAGCAAATACAACATTTCCGTCTTTGTCTGTGAAGATAATTGCTTCATCTGCATTCTGCATTGAAGAGAAACGAAGGTTTACGCTTACCTGCTCCTTGCCGGAGTTGTCGCTTGAAACCCCGTCCATTGTTGAGCCGAGAGCAACAACTGTTCCTCCATGAATATATGTTCCGCAGTCAGAATCAAGACCGGAGTCAGACTGTGGTTTTGCCATTGAAACAAGAATGCCGCCGTTTACAACAAGATAGCCGTTGGAATCAATGCCGTCGCCCTCGCTTCCCAAACCTGTGAAAATGTGAGTTGTTCCGCCGTTAAATGTGAGAACTGAAACATTGTCTTCATTAACATTCATTCCATCATCCTGTGAGTAGATGTTGATGTTGCCTCCGTTTATTGAAAGATGAAGCTCTGTATCAAGTCCTTCATATGTTGACGTTATGTTAAGTGTGCCGTTGCCGTCAATATTCATACTTTCATAAGAATAGAAAGCGGCATCTGTTTTAACGAGCTTTTTCTGAAGAGTTACACTTTTTGAGTTGCTACTCTGCTCGTCGTCACCCTTTACCTTTGCTTTGAGCATACGGAATACATTTGCACCGCTTATGTTGTTGACTTTTCCATCTGCAAGAATTACATTTGCACCTGCGTTAGTTGTATCAACATTTGCTGAATAGCTTTCCTTGTCCTCCCAGGTGTTGTCACATTCGTAAACAGAATAGAAATTAACCGCAGGAGCAACTGTGCAGGTGACATCAACACCATTTAATATCAATGTAACCTTACAGCTTTCATCTGTATCGGCATCATCACCGAGGTCGACCTTTATCTGACCGTGCCATGTGCCTGAAATTGAGTATGTGCCTGCTTCGGTTATGTGAAGAACAGCGTTGCTGTATGCTTCTTCCTCGGAGTGCATCATTGATGTCGGAAGCGAATTGCCGAGAACGGGGAGGGTAGCGAAGATGAAATTAGTGTAGCCCTCTGCTGTGTAGTAATATGCCCACTCGGTATCGTCGTCGTACTGCACTTTTTTAAAGCTTGATGTGTTAAGCTCGGGCAAATAAACGATATCATGTGCAATATACACACTTTCGTCACCGGGTTCTGTGCCTGTGTAATACTCGGCAGGTGAATTTTTTACCTGCTTGTGGTCGGTCGACGGGTCTGCGTGCCAGGTGTAGTCGTACTCCGTAACCGAAGCACCGTCAAGCTTTGCGGAGTTTGTGTAACTGCCGTCGCCGTTTTTTACAGTTGAAAGGATGATTGTGTGGTCTGCCGTTGTTTTTGCAGAAGCTGATACTGCAACCATACTTATCAACATGCAAAGTGTGGTTAATACTGATAAGATTTTTTTCATGAGAAACCTTCCTTTCTTTCGGACTTTTGTCCGTGATTACATTTTCGTTATATACCCCAAACCTTAAGTGTGATTAAAAATAAAAATTTTTTGAGAAATTTTGGTTTATTTTAAAAAAGTACCAATAAAATAAAGCAAATCTGAGAGTTGGACATCAAAAAGTGAAGGAAATAACAGGGTGCATTTATTCTTGTGTCGGGAGAGGCTTGATATAATTTTCAATTTGTAAGTAATCGAGCATAGCAGTACCTCCTTGATGTTTATTTTCTACCCTTACCGATGTTGTTCGTTCCAGCCGGGCAATGACAAGTGAACCTACAAAGTTTGAGTACCGGGTTGGTGATAGTCTTAATACAACAGTCGATTATCGAAAATGAACCTGTAAGATTAAACTCGTCAATATCTATTAATATTTGTCAATAAACACCTTGCACATATTAAACAAAAAATATTTGTACAATGTCACGAAAAAATAAAATATGCTTAAAATATTTTTGAAAAAAGTCACATTTTTTAGCTAAAATCTTACTTTATTAGGTTGACATTTAAGGGTTTATTATATATAATTTAGGAGTATAGATATGCTGAATTGTAGTCTGCATATTTACAGCATTATTTAAGGAGGAATATATATGGCTAAAAAAAGCAAACGTATTCTTTGTGCACTTCTGTCAATATTTATGGTTCTTACCATAATTCCGATGGGTGCAATCAATGTCAATGCCGCAGATTCAACAGACGTTGAAGAAGCAGCGGATTTGCCGGATGGACAGCTTGTTACACCCAAGGTAACTATGCAAGCTACATCGGTTATCAGAACATCAGCAGGAACTGATTCGTGCCTGGCTGGTAATACTATTCAGCCTGCAACCTATTCAGGCTTGACATCAGCAGGTACAGGCGGACGAACAACCGCTTACTACGCAGGTGAAACTCCTGTATCTCCGACAGTTACATTTACTTCGGATAAATCACTTGCTGCTGATCCGACTATTAGTTGTGAAAATAATGCGAATGTATCATTTACCGGACCGGCAAAGTCAGGTAATACATACACATGGACAATCAACAGCGGTGCAGTTGCTGAGGTAGGTGCACTTAACTTCGTTGTTGACTATTCATACACTTATACAGATACACTCACAAATAAGTCTATCACAAAGTCTTATAAGGCATATGCAACCAGCTCAGTTGAAGTTGGTGCACAGCCGGGTGGTATGTATACTGAATATGAGCGTACAAACTCTTCTCACTCAAACATCACTATTGAGTGGGCATGGAGAATTTTAGGTGCTAACGTATTTGGCGGTTTCTATGATGGATCATCAACAGATACCGGTTGGAAACATGGTATCTATAACTGGTATGAATCCGGATTCGTATCGGGCGGCGACGGTTCAGCTGCGGGTGCTTATCCGTATTCAATGGTTTACCATGATCCTGATAAGTCATCTGAAGGTAATAAGGTTTCTAATACTGGACTTGACGGTAACAGACCTTATTCCACAATTTATTTGCAGCGTGGATATGCACTCGAAAACTATAACATTCGTGCATCTGTTTACGAAATTACAGGTTCAGATAAATTCACCCGTTATATCAGAAGCGTGATTGTTCAGCCGGGTGAGGTTACATGGGATTCAAGTACATTGGATAACAACTCGGCAAGAAATGAAATCGGTCTTGGTTCTATTTCATCTAACATTCAGGTTAGCCCGGGTAGTGTTACAAACTTTGCAATGTCAGGTAACAACTATGAGAGTTCACTTACAGATACACCTTCAGGAAATAAGATGGCAGCTTATACTATCATCTTCGAACTTGGTGCATACTATAGTAAATCAGACCAGAACTGTAATACAAAGACAGCTGTTGACCTTCGTATCGTTACATATGATAAGGAAGACCTTCTCGCTGCTATTAACGAATCAGTTAACGAGCAGTGCCTTACAACACCATATGCTACATCATCTGAAGCAGGTGTTTGCCCGAACGAATGGTTCTATTCTGCAGGTTGGGCTGAATATAAGGCAGCTTTACAGAACGCACAGTATGTATACAGCGACTGTGATACAAACCAGCAGGTTATCGATGCTGCTACAGCAAGACTTCAGGCAGCAGTTGAGGGATTAGAGGTAAATACAGCAGACTACACAGCAGTTAATGCCGCTAAGGACACAGTAAGAGGACTTAACTCAGCTCTTTATACTGACGAGTCATGGCTTGGAGTTCAGAGAGCAGTTAATGCAGCTTCTTCAGGATATAGCATTTTCTTCCAGAGTGCAGTTGATATCTTTGCTAAGAACATCAACACAGCTATTGGTCAGCTTGAGTACAGAGCAGCCGATTACAGCGAGGTTGAGGCTTTGATTGAAAGCTATGGCAGACTTGTTCAGAGTCAGTACACAGCAGCTTCATGGCAGACTCTTGTTAACGCAATTAATGCTGTTGACTATACAATCACAGCTGAAAGACAGTCAATCGTTGACGGTTACAGAGATAGCATTGCTACTGCAATCGATGAATTGGAATATTCAGCAGCTGATTATACCGCTCTTAATGCACAGGTAGCAAGATATAATCAGGTTCTTCCTCAGAAGGATTACTACAGAGTTCTTCTTTGGCGTGCAGTTAATGTTGCTTATCAGTCAATCAACTGGAATCTCGACTGGAGATATCAGAGCGATGTTGACACAATGACTGCAAACCTTAAAAATGCAATCGATAACCTTGAGTATGACGATGCAGATTACAGTGAAGTTGAAGCTGCTACTAAGGCAGTCAGCAAGTTAAGCTCAACATGGTACACAACAGCATCATGGAATAACTTGATGGATAAGCTCGCAGCAGTTGATTATACACTTAATAAGACTCAGCAGACAACAGTTGATGGTTATGCAACAGCAATCAACAATGCAATTGATGCACTCGTTGAAACAGGCGGTGACTATCTCCTTGTTGACGATGCAATCGCTCGTGCAAACGCACTTAATCCTTCAAACTATACTTCAGATTCTTGGACACGCCTTCAGAACGTAATCGCTTCTGTTGACCGTACAAAGCTCGCAAGACAGCAGGTTGAAATCGACGCATATGCTGATAATATCAACAATGCTATTAATTCTCTTGTAGAGTATGCAGCAGATTACACAGCAGTTAGAACAGCTGTTAATACATGGAATGCATATCCAAACAAGAACTACTACACAGATGCTTCTGTTATGGCAGTTGCAAATGCAGTAAATGCAGTTGACTATACACTTAAGATTTCTCAGCAGGCAACAGTTGATGCTTACGCACAGGCTATTAACGATGCAATGGCTGATCTTAAGTTGAAGAAGGCTGATTATACACAGCTTGATGATACAGTTTCTGCAGCAAGACAGTACACAAACAAGCAGGGTTCATATGGTGTTCTTTATGACGGACACAGCTACTACACAGACGAAACCTATCAGGTTCTCGTTGACGCATTGAACGATGTTGTATATGGTCTTGATATTACACATCAGCAGGAAATCAATAACTACATCACAGCTATCATAAGCGCATATAACTCACTTGAGTACAATGTTGCTGATTACACAGCAGTTAACGTAGCACTTTCAAAGATTCCGGCAGACATCGACCAGGAAGGCTTGTATGACGAAGAGCTCGCAGCAAACGTTCTTCTCGCTCAGTTAGGCGTTGTTGAAGGCTTGACATCTGATAAGCAGGATCAGGTTGATGCAATGGCTAAGGCTATTGAAGATGCAGTTAAGGCTCTTAAGTATAAGAGTGCTGATTATTCAGAAATTGATGAACTCACCGCAACATGGGCAAGCTATCCGAATAAGGACAGCTACACAGCAAGCTCAGTTAAGAGAGTTGATGATGCATTCGCATTAGTTATCAGAGGTTATGATGTAAGACAGCAGAGCGTTGTTGACGCATATGCTGATGCAATCAGAACTGAAATAAACAACCTCGGTGTTGACGTTGCTGACTATTCAAAGGTTAGCGTTGCTGTTGCAGCAGCTACAGCAGCTAAGTCAGATGTTTATACTGACGAGTCAAATGCAGCAGTTGATACAGCTATCAACGCAGTTGTATATAACCTCAAGTCAGCAGAGCAGGAGAGAGTAAACGGCTTCGCAATCGCAATTAATGAAGCAGTTGCAGGTCTCACTTATAAGGGACTTGACATGACACAGTATAATGCTGTTTCAGCTACAATCCCTGCAGATCTTTCAATCTACACAAGCACATCTGTAAATCAGGTTGAGGTTGCTCAGTCTAAGATTAACACATTCCTTGCAGGTGATAAGAATATCACAAATCAGGGCGAATTTGATGTTCTTGTTGATGCACTTGACGATGCAATCAAGGCACTCAACAAGGATGGCGCAGATTACACAGCAGTTAACGAAGCAATCAGAAATACTACAAACCTTATTCCTGAGAATTACAGCAACTGGAGCGTAGTTGAGAATGCAATTAATGATGTTGTCAGAGACCTTGACGTAACAAAGCAGGCACAGGTTGATGCAATGGCTCTTGCAATTAATGACGCAGTAGCATCACTTACATTGAAGAACGCTGATTACACATCAGTTGAAGAAGCTAAGGCAAATATTCCTGCAGATCTCACAATCTACAGAGAAGATTCAGTTGCAGCTCTTAATAAGACAGTAAATTCTGTTGTTGAAGGTCTTACAATTGACAAGCAGGCTATCGTTGATGGTTATGCAACAATGATTAATGAGGCTATTGATAATCTCTGCTATGTTACAGGTGATTACTCAAAGCTCAATGCTCTTGCAGCTTCTACAAAGAAGATTGACAGCACTAAGTACAGCAACTACAATGAAGTTTACTTCAATCAGATTTTACCATATGTATCAAATACAATTCCTGAGAACAGCAATTACACAATTGAAGAGCAGGATAAGATTGATGCAATGGAAGCAACACTTCAGGGTTACATTGATTCACTTACTTTGAAGTCGGCAGATTACACAGAGCTTAATCAGGCTATTGCAACTGCTAATGAGAAGATTGCTACAGGTTACTACACAGCATATTCTGTATCAAATCTTGAGGATGTAATGACATTGGTTGATTACTCACTTGATATTGAGCATCAGGATGATGTTGATTATGTAACAGGTTTGATTAAGGATGCAACAAATAATCTCGCTTACAAGCCATCTGATTTCTCACAGATTGATAATCTTTACAAGGAAATCAAGGATATGAATCCGGATCTCTATGTTAACTATGTTGATGTTTACTGGGGACAGATTTATAACTTCTACAATGTAGATGTTAAGCAGGCTAAGAGAACATACAAGCTCATCACAGACCAGGATAAGATTGATGAAATGTATGCAACATTGGTTGAGTACAAGAACATGATTAAGTCTAAGGATTCTCCGTTGTTCGTTGAGCAGATTTCTTCAACAACAGAAATCTATAAGAAGAACGATGTAAATTACATCGACGGACTTAAGACAGGTCTTACAAATCAGCAGTTCCTTACAGATTATGTTGATTATGCAAACGTTGTAATTGAAATCCAGAAGTCAAATTCAAAGATGTTTATGGGTACAAATTCTAAGGTTATCGTTAAGAATGAAACAACAAACGAAGTAATTGATGAGTACATCATTGTTATCAACGGTGATATCAACGGCGACGGTAAGGTTGATTCATTTGACTATGATATGCTTAACAGAATCGTTGCAGGTACTGACGTAGCTACAGGTGCATATTTCGAAGCAGCAGACCTTAATGCTGACGGAAATATCGATGGATTCGACCTTACAGCTCTCAGCCTCATCCTTGCAGGCCTTTCAGATTACAAAACAGTAATCAAAAACATTGACCATCTTGTATAAGATGTGAATTTAAGAGGTACGGGAAACCGTACCTCTTATGTTATATATATGCATAAAAAAACAGCCTGCCGAAGCAAGCTGTTTATTTTATTTAATTACTGAAGATTAGCCTTAAGTGTCTCAAGCTGAGTTCTGAGCTCCTCTGGGAGCTTGTCACCGAACTTCTTGTAATGCTCTTCGATTTCAGCAGCCTCTTTTGTCCATGTATCATTGTCAACTGTAAGAATTGACTTGAGTGTATCCATATCCATATCAAGGTCTGTAAGGTCAATATCTTCCGGCTTCGGAACGTAACCGATAGCCGTTTCTGTTGCATCAGCCTTGCCCTCGCAACGGTCGATAATCCAGTTAAGAACACGCATATTGTCACCGAAACCAGGCCAGATGAAGTTGCCTTCATCGTCTGTACGGAACCAGTTTACGTTGAAGATTTTCGGAGCCTTGTAACCGAGCTTTTCGCCCATGTCAAGCCAATGCTGGAAATAATCTGCCATATGATATCCGCAGAACGGAAGCATTGCCATCGGGTCACGACGAACAACGCCTACTGCACCTGCAGCAGCTGCTGTTGTTTCAGAAGCCATTGCTGAACCAACGAATACACCGTTCTCCCAGCTCTTTGACTGATATACGAGCGGAGCACACTTTGCACGACGGCCACCGAATACGATAGCTGAAATTGGAACGCCTTCACCCTTGTCGAATTCAGCTGAGATGCAAGGACAATTCTGTGCAGGAGCTGTAAATCTTGAGTTCGGATGTGCGGCATAGGTTGACTTGTCAGCCTTGTCGAACTTTGATGCGTCCCAAACGTTGCCCTTCCAATCAAGTGCGTTTGTCGGGAGATTCTTATTAAGACCTTCCCACCAAACTGTGTTGTCATCAAGGTTAAGACAAACGTTTGTGAAGATTGTACCCTTCTTTGTTGATTCAAGAGCATTGAAGTTTGACTTAGCGTTTGTACCCGGTGCAACACCGAAGAAACCATTTTCAGGGTTGATAGCATAAAGTCTGCCGTCCTTACCGATTCTCATCCATGAGATATCGTCACCAACTGTCCAGATTTTGTAACCCTTTTCCTGAAGATACTTAGGAGGAATGAGCATTGCGAGGTTTGTCTTACCGCAAGCAGATGGGAAAGCAGCTGCGATGTACTTAACTTCACCCTTTGGATTCTGAAGACCGAGAATAAGCATATGCTCAGCCATCCAGCCTTCCTTCCAGCCCTGATAAGATGCGATACGAAGAGCGAAGCACTTCTTACCGAGAAGAACGTTTCCGCCATATGCAGAGTTAACTGAGATGATTGCATTGTCCTCAGGGAACTGGCAGATGTATCTGTTTTCAGGGTCAACATTAACCTTAGCGTGGAAACCACGAACCCAGTCATTGCTGTCGCCGAGTGTTTCAAGAACCTTTGTACCAACACGAGTCATAATAGCCATATTAAGTACAACATAGATTGAGTCAGTAAGCTCAATACCGATTTTTGCAAGAGGTGAGCCGATAGGACCCATTGAGAACGGGATAACATACATTGTTCTGCCTTTGTATGAATCACGAGCAATATCATAGAGCTTCTTGTACATTTCATCAGGATCACACCAGTTATTTGTAGGTCCTGCATTTTCCTTTTTCTTAGAACAGATAAATGTTCTGTCTTCAACACGAGCTACGTCATTCGGCTGTGTTCTGTGAAGGTAACAGCCCGGGAGCTTTTCTTCATTAAGTTTAATCATTTCGCCTGTCGAAACAGCTTCTGCTCTAAGAGCTTCAAGCTGCTCTTCTGAACCGTCAATCCAAACAATTTTGTCCGGCTTAACAAGTTCAACTTTACCGTCAATCCAGTCAAGAACTGACTTGTTGGTTGTCATTGCCATATCTTTCATCCTTTCGCAAAAAACAAATTTTTACATTTATAGTATATCACTTTATATTTCAAATTTCAATATTTATTATGAATTTCTTGCAGGATTTTGCGTCAATCCGAGAATATAATCTGTGCTCACGTCGTAAATAACAGAGAGCTTCATCAATACCTGAGTCGGCAAATCTCTCTGGCCTAATTCATAATTTGAATACACCTGCTGAGAACAACCGAGAATTTCGGAAATTTCCTTCTGAGTATATTCGTTTTCAAGTCTGAGTTCTTTTATTTTTTCAAACATAATATCACCATCAATTCTTTTTTGATTGTAAGCTGCACAAAATACAAGCTCCGCCACCGAGCAAAGCAATCACTGCCCATAAAATTACCGTTGCAGACCAGCCCGACCTTTCGGAAAGAAGAGCGAACCCGTACGTAGATGCCGCACTTCCTACATAGGTCATAAAATTCAGTGTTCCCGAAAGGGAAGAAACATTTTCTGTATCAGCATAAATTGCAGGTAAGAAGCAAACTAAAATAAGGTTAATTCCGTGCATAGATGCCACGATGATTCCGAATATCGTGATTGTGTAAATTACGGAGTTTATTTTTATTACAATAAGAGAAAGTATACACAGTAATGTAAGTGCAAATAATATACCTGCACACTTATAAGGTTTTTTGCCCATTTTATTGTAGAAAACAGATGTCATCTGAAGACTTAAAAGTCCGAAAACAGGAATAATTACGCCTGTTAAAATTGAAATTTCACTTCCGAGATTAAATACTTCGGAAACATAAGTCGGAACCCATGTCGTTACACCGTCACGAAGACTTCCCTGAAGCATAATTGCGAGCATGGTAATGATAAGAAGTAAGCCACTTATTTTGTAGCTGTGCTTTGTTTTTTTACTTTTATCTGTTGTGTACTGAATATTGCAGGTGTTCTCGATTTTAGTTACAGACAAAATCCATAAAGCAGACATAATGAATGCCGAAGCCGAAGAAATATAAAAAACTGTTTTCCAGCCTGACAGCTTAATAACGAGAGGGGAAACGAGATAAATTAAAATTGTCGCTATTGTGCTTCCCCAGCTTACCTTGACACAACCCTTGTTATATTTTTCCGTTTCCATTGAAGTATGCATAATTTTAACTAAAGGCGGCCACATTAAGGATTGAGCGAAGCCGTTTACTGCCCAGACTATGCACATTGAAAAACTATTCTGGCAAAACGGAATAGTCAAATTCATAAAACCGGTCAGAATGAAGCCGAAAAACATCAGCTTTTTCGGACTGATTCTGTCACCGAGCCAGCCGCTGATAAGCTGACCTACACCATAGGTGATGAAGCCGAGAGTTGTTACAGCGCCTGCAGAGGTCTTGTCGATATCACCGTCGGCAATTACAGCTGTGATAACGGCGGCGAAATTTATCCTTGTCAGATAGCTTACAAAATAAGCGAGTGAGCAGAGAAACGTAAGCCTCGTGGAATTTCTATCATCTAATTTGTTCATTTTTCGAATAATCTCCTAAACATACTATGGATAATAATAATGCAAATACTTAAAAAATTCAAGTATACTATAATAAAAATATTGCATTTATTTTTGTCACGTGTTAAAATTAAAAAAAGAGTCCGCAGGGAGGCGAGCTTATGTCATTAAGTGAAAAATTCAGAATTGAAACCAAGAGCCCGAATTTGTACCTTACAGGCTACAAGGGGCATTTCGTAACAGGACGAAGCCATACGAATTATTATATTGATATTACTTCTCAAAAGTCTTGTCTTTCCGAAGCAAAGGCAGTTGCAAAGGCGCTTTTGCCGAATTTCCAGCTTACTACAATGGTCGATACAATTCTCTGTCTTGATGGTAGTGAGGTAATCGGTACATGTCTTGCAGATATGCTTACAAGAAACGATTTTGCTTCGATTAATTCAAATAATAAGATTCATATTCTTGCACCTGAATACACCGCAAGTAATCAGCTGTTATTCCGTGATAATATCGTTTCGATGATTCAGAATAAACAGGTTCTGATTCTTGCTGCATCTGTTGTAACCGGTCATACAGTTCGTTCTGCAATGGAGGCAATTCAGTATTACCAGGGCTCAGTTGCGGGTGTAGCGGCTATTTTCGGTATTTTCAGCGAGGTTGACGGAATGCCGATTTATTCGATTTTTAATCCTCACGATTTGCCGGATTATCACAGCTATAAATCGATTGATTGTCCTATGTGCAAAAATGGTGAAAAAATTGACGCACTTCTGAACAGCTATGGATGCTCAATGCTTTAAGGAATGAATAAAATGCAAAATAATGTTTTGTTAAAATATAACAGGAAAGAAGAATGGGACAGGCTTAAAGCCTGCCTCATTCCGACATTTGTAATAGGTCTTATTGCTCATGCATACGGATTTCTGCATAATATTTTTGCACATGATTCACTCAATGCCTTTTATGCAGATGCTACAGAAGAGAAATGGAAAATTGCACTTGGCAGATTTTTAGTTCCTGTTTTTAGAAAAATACTTGTCGGTCCTGTTGCATTACCGTGGGTTATCGGGTTGATTTCATTACTGTTTATTTCTGTTTCGATGTATTTTATTACGAAAATGTTCGATGTGGATTATAACAGGAAACTACCGATTATACTTATTGCCGGTGTTATGGTAACTAATGTTACAATAACGTCCGGTGTCAGTACGTACATTTACGAACTGCATTTTGATATGCTGGCGTTACTTTTTTCATGCCTGGCGGCATATTTGTGGAGCAAGTATGACAAAGTTGGATGGTATGCTTTATCGAGCTTACTGTTGGCAATGAGTGTTGCACTGTATCAAAGCTATTTTGAAGTATTTGTAATATTACTGATTCTTTTCTCAGTGGTAAGACTTCTTGACGGAGATAAATTTGCCGATGTTTTTAAGAAAATCTTCAAAGGCTTTATTGTTACAGCAGCAGGCATGGGTGTTTACTTTGTCTCCAATAAGGTTGTTTTTCTGATTACAGGAATAGAGCCTCAGGTAAGAACGAGCACATTCAATATTTCTGCGAAATCGATTCTGACTATGTTCAAGAGAATAGGAAAATTTTATCTTGAGCCTGCATCAGTGTACTCAACGGTTTTGTTCGGGGTAATAAATGCTTTGCTTCTTGCTTTGGTGGTTGTGTTTATTATCATTTGTATGAAAAAACTCGGCAAAGGCAATGTCAAAGAGAAGCTGCTTGTTGCTCTTCTCGGGATTATTGCATTGATTTCAATTGATATTATCGCTGTAACAGGAACGAAGGTACACGATTTGATGGTGTATTCATTCTGGATACTTTTCACGTTCCCGATAATATTAATTTTTTCAGACCGTGGTAGTAATACTAAGATTTTCAAACCGATTTGTGCTGTGTTAGTTATTTTAATATTGTGGAATAATATTCTTATTTCAAATACTGCTTACATAAAAAGAGACAATGAGCAGGCAGGCACACTTTCCGTAATGACGAGGGTTATTGATGACCTTGAGGACAGAGATGATTACGTTGTCGGAAAGAGCGAAATCATATTTGTCGGTAAAATTGATGTCTTTGAAAAAAGTGAAGAATATATGCCTCTCAGTGGTATGGAAGGTGTAAGATTTGGTGTAATAAAAGGCAGCTATGAGGATGAGTGGTATTACAACAGCTATCAGGCTTATTTTAAGTATTTTCTCGATTATCCTCTTAATTATTCGGATAAGGTATTTACGGATAAAAAAGAGGTTGCCGAAATGCCGTGTTACCCGAGCGATGGATATATTCAGAATATTGACGGTGTACTCGTAGTAAAGCTCGGAGAACTCGGAACAAAAATAACAGAATAATTTTTAAGTTTATTAAATATATTTAGCGTGTAGATGGAAATCTGCACGCTATTTTTATTAGGAGGAATAAAATGAATCAGCTTATTTATCCGTTAAAGTATATGAATATTTCTCAGACGTATAACGGAAAAACATCTCATAAGCCGCACGCAACAGGCTCGCCGAAGGACTATCCGATTGATGATACCGCACAGGACAGGGGACAGTCGTATTTCTATTGCCCGTGCGACGAGGTCAAGATAACACGTATATATACAAGCGGAGTAAATACCTTGTGGATTCAATCGACAACCAAGGTGGATTTCGCTGACGGAAAAACTGATTATATGACTATGCAGGTCACTCATATGAATGATGCACAAATGAAAAAACTGAAGGTCGGGCAGACCTTCAGAAGAAAGCAACAAATGTTTTTGGAGGGGAAGGACGGAGCAACCGCAAATCATTTTCATATGTCTGTCGGAAGAGGAACAATGAAAGGAAAGGGATGGACACAAAACTCAAGCGGAAAGTGGGTGCTTACAACCACAAACGGAGCGTGTAAGCCTGAGAACGCTTTTTTTATCGATTCATCATTTACAACAATAATCAGCTCGGCAGGGTTGAGCTTCAAACGTATCGGGGAGAGTGACAGTGATATGACAAGAGGATATTTTAAGGTCGGCGATGAAAACGAGGGTGTGTATGCATATAAACAGCTTTTACTTGTACTTAAAAAGGCAGGCACAATAACACAGACGATAGATGACAATAATAAATTCACCGAAGAAATAAAGACCGCCACAAAGCAGGTGCAAAAGGCGGCAAAAATAACACAGGACGGCTATGCAGGACCAATCACAATCCGAGCTTGCTATACCTTGCTTGAAAAGAAAATAAACACATAAAACAAAAGGCTCCCTTTGGGGGAGGCTACTTAAAGAAGTAGCCTCCTTCACACTTTTGTAATCAGCCAGATTGATGTGTAAGTTATTTATTTAAAAACAAATTGGAGGGTTACAAAATGAAAAAACATATTATTGATGAAGCTAACGGATTCAGCTACACTTTGCATGGTGATTATTATCTGCCCGATTTTGTTTTACCACCGGAAACAGACGACAGACCAATCGGTATATGGGGCAGACGGCACAGAGATTACCTTATTGAAAACAAAAAAGCTGTGTATTCTCTTATGCGGACAAGAAATACGCTTCATTCTTATCTCGCCGATATTAATGAGCAAGCGGAAGAAATGTTTGATAATCTTGTCAGAGATATGAAAAAATCTGAAGATGTAACCGAAGAACTGAAAGCCAAAGACCAAATGGCATGGGTACAGAAGATGAATAATATCCGTAATTGTGCAACAGAAATTGTAAATGCCAAACTAATTTACGCATAAAAAACAAGGCAGACGGTACTGTTGTAGCCGCAAGCTACGATGCAAGCGGTTACGGTTTCTATGTCAAAATTCAGCACGATGGCACCTATGCTACACTTTACGGTCATTGTTCTGTCCTTCATGTAACTGCAGGGCAAAAAGTAAAGCAAGGTCAGGTTATAGCTGAAGTTGGTTCAACCGGACATTCAATCGGCCCGCATTGGCATTTTGAAGTGATTAGAAACGGTGTCAGAGTTGATGCCTTGAGTTATTTTAAAAACTAAAACTAAGTCGTCAGAGATTTTTTCTCTGACGACTTTTTCAATATAACTACAAAAATGTATGTAATCGCATAGTTTATCTGTCAAGACTGTTGATATAGTTACCATCTTTATCAACAATCCAATACATTACACCATAGGTATCTAAATCGGAAACGGAAACTTTTCCTTTGCTTAATGACTCTGTGATCGTCATTTTGCGGCCATCGGAAAACTGACATTCGATGTACTTGGATCTGATTGTCGGGAAATAATACGTATAATCAGAATCACTGTAAAATTCTTCCAATGCAGTGTCGGTAGGTATATTATTTACTACAGTTAAATCAACGATACTAACTAATTTTACATCATCCTTGTCTTCCAAACCGTTTTCGTCTTTGTCGGGCGAATTATCCGTTAATTTGTATGCCGCAGTTGTAAATTCACGTTCTTTTCCGGCTTTGTTGCCGAAAATATAATCTGGAGCTTTTGAAGGATAAGCCGCACCTGAAATAATATCACCGGTCTCTGCGTTGATTTCGATATATTCAGCAATATTATCCGTATTATACTCAAACTTTGTGAATTTTATAAGTTTGTTTTTTCCATCATAATCTGTCTGGTAAACATAACGCACACCGTCTTCGATTCTTTCATAGTTTCCTATTTCCTGATTATATGGTAATCTCATTTCGCTTATTCTATTATCAACCTCCGTTGAAATACCCAGATCAGAAAGCATAATATGATCAATCTCACTGTAACTGCATATTTCGGCACTTCTGCCTATGGAATCAAGATAAGACTGTGCTTGAGATTTCATTTGCTCCCACATTTGTTTTCTCTGTTTTTCCGTGGGATTTGATGCTTTATATGCTAATTTTCCGGGAAATAGCTTTTTTATATCTTTACTGTAAAGACTTCCG
>DCGX01000083.1:2670-4305 GCA_002315505.1 Ruminococcaceae bacterium UBA1767 | reverse complement strand
ATGAAATTGATGCCGTAGGTCGTCACCGTGGTGCAGGTATGGGCGGCGGACACGATGAAAGAGAGCAGACACTCAATCAGCTTCTCGTTGAGATGGACGGCTTTGGTAAAAATCAGGGTGTTATTGTTATTGCCGCTACAAACAGACCTGATATTCTTGACCCTGCTCTTTTAAGACCGGGCAGATTTGACAGACAGGTTACCGTAGGCTATCCTGATACAAAGGGCAGAGAAGCTATTCTTAAGGTTCATTCAAAGGGTAAGCCGCTTGCACCGGATGTTGACCTTGGAATTATTGCAAACTCAACTGTCGGCTTCGTAGGAGCTGACCTTGAAAATCTTCTTAATGAAGCAGCATTGCTTGCCGCAAGAAGAAATAAAATGTCTATCACAATGGAAGAAATTGAAGAAGCAACGATTAAGGTTATTGTCGGTACAGAGAAGAAGTCCCATAAGATGTCACCGAAGGAAAAACGTCTTACTGCCTATCATGAGGCAGGTCATGCCGTTGCAACCTTCTTCCTTGAAGGACAGGACCCTGTCCGCCAGGTTTCGATTATTCCGAGAGGTATGGCAGGCGGATTTACAATGTCTGTTCCGACAGAGGATAAGTCCTATAAGACAAAGAACAGTATGCTTGACGATATTGTTGTTCTTCTCGGTGGTCGTGTGGCCGAAAAGCTCGTGCTCGGTGATATTTCAACGGGCGCATCGAATGACATCGAGCGTGCAACACAGGTTGCAAAGAGTATGGTAACCGAATACGGTATGTCAGATAGAATCGGACCTGTTTCTTATAAATCGGGCAGCGGTGAAGTGTTCCTCGGCAGAGATTATGGCCATGCAAAGGATTATTCCGAGGCATTCGCACAGGAAATCGATGAAGAAATCAGCACAATTATTCATAATGGATATGAAAGAACGGAAAAAATTCTTACTGACCATATGAATAAGCTTGAAGAGCTTGCACAGTATCTTATTAAATATGAGAAAATTGACGGTGATAAGTTCAATAAGCTCATGAAGGGCGAGCTTGAAGCTGTTGAAGAAAAAGAGACAGTAACCAAAGAGGACGAACAGTAAGTGAATAAGAAAAGAAAATCTCAGCCGTTAAAAGCTGAGATTTTTTGTGTGAAAATATGATTGCAAATCAAATACTGTCCGCAATTTCCTGCATATCAACGGGTAGCGGCGCGTGGATATCCATTATCTCACCACTGACGGGATGAGTAAACGTAATGTGTCCGCAATGAAGAAGCTGATGCTTTAAGTTTAATTCATCCGTGCCGTACATACTGTCACCGACGAGTGGCTTTCCGAGTGATGCAAAATGCACTCTTATCTGATGTGTTCTGCCTGTTTCGAGATTAATACGGACGAATGAATATTTTTTATTTTGCTTTATTACCGTCCAGTGTGTAATTGCTTCGTCACCCTCGTCACCGACAGCACGAAGAGTTTTGTTCGGGTCGGGACGATATATTTTTTTGTTAATAGTTCCTGTCGGGGCAAGCATTCCGGGAACGATAGCATAGTATTCTTTCTTTACGGTTTTCGGAATTGAATAGGCACTGTGCTTATTCAATGCACAAATCACAATACCCGATGTTCCCTTATCAAGTCTGCCCGTTGCACG
>DCGX01000083.1:182-2577 GCA_002315505.1 Ruminococcaceae bacterium UBA1767 | reverse complement strand
AACGGATTTTTGTTAATAATAACAAGGTCGTCGTCCTCGTAAATTACATCAATCGGTATGTCAACAGGCTCGATTTCACTGTCAGGACAGGGAATGTCAACGGACAAAATATCACCTGTGTGAAGAATATCGATTGTTCTTGTATGAACACCGTTGAGCATTATTCCGTTTTCAATTCTTTTCAGAGCCTTTAAAAGTCTGCTTGAAATTCCGACTTCACCACGAAGATATGCAATAACCTTTTGCCCGTCATACTCCGCAGGAATTTTGTAGTCAATTATTCGTCCCATAAATGTTCCTTAATATAGCCGAGAATACTTTCTCTGTCGTTAGATATTTTTTCATCAATGATTGCATTGAGTGCCTTAAAAAGATTAATGCCGATTTGATTTGATTTGACACCGATGTCAAGCAATTCAATACCTTTTATTGCAAGTTCCTGTGTCTTCAACGGGATATTGCTTCTTTTAATTTCTTCAATCTGTTCAAGTGCTGTATCGCATTTTTTGCTGTCTTCTTCAATGAAATTCGGATTTTTTGCATAAAGCTCCGCTTTAATAAATTTCATTACCCGTGTGAGTGTATTTGTTGAGTAGTCGGAGCAAAGATGAGCGAGCTTGATTTTGTTGCCGTCAGGTCTTTCATCATGAAGAGCAATGATGTCGCAAATATCTTTTATTTCCGCATTTGAAAATCTCAAATCCTTAAGAATACCGTAAGCTGTTTCTGCACCTTTTTGCGGATGTCCCTTGAAATGCCCTGTTCCTTTTTTGTCTAATACAAAGCAGGAAGGCTTTTCAACGTCGTGAAGCAATGCAGCAACACGCATTATAGGTGTGTTTTCACAGTTTACAACAACCTTAATCGTATGTGTCCATACGTCATAGATATGATATTGTGTGTGCTGGTCGAAGCCGTCGAGCTTTTTTAACTGCGGAATAATAAAAAAGAAAATATCCTTAAATTCCGTGAGTATTTTTTCGACATTTTTACCGCTAAGCAGTTTAATCAGCTCAACACGAATTCTTTCCTTCGCAACATTTCCGAGAAGAGTGTAATTATTTCTTATGCTTTCAGCGGTGTCATTGTCTATATCGAAGCCGAGAACACTTGCAAATCTCAATGCACGGATTATTCTCAGAGCATCCTCGTTAAATCTTTTGTCGGGATTACCGACACATTTTATGATTTTTCTTTTGATGTCACCCTGTCCGTCAAACGGGTCAATAATGCCTTTATCATTGTTATATGCCATCGCATTCACAGTAAAATCTCTTCGGCTTAAATCTTCCTCAATCTTTTCTGTGAAAATAACCTCGTCGGGTCGTCTGTTGTCGGTATATTCTCCGTCGATTCGCATTGTTGTAATTTCAACTGGATTTCCGTCAATGATTACCGTAACCGTTCCGTGCTGGATTCCCGTAGGAATTGTTTTGTAGCCGTGGAAGGTTCTGATTGTTTCTTCGGGTGTTGCAGATGTGGTCATATCCCAGTCATTCGGCGTGTTTCCCATAATCGTGTCACGCACACAGCCTCCGACAGCATAGGCATCGAAGCCTCTTTTTGAAAGAAGCAAAACAGCCGTATTTATATATTTCGGACATTCGATATTCATTGAACACACCTCTTTACAATTTTACCATTTTAGGCTATAATTATCAATATAAAATTTTAGGAGAACAGTATGAATATTCAGATTTTCGGAAAGCCGAAGTGCTTTGAAACTAAAAAAGCAGAGCGTTATTTTAAAGAACGCAGAATAAAATATCAGTATATTGACCTTGATAAATACGGGATGAGCAACGGAGAATACAAAAATATCAGAGCAGGTGTTGGCTCACTTGATGAGCTTATTGATGAAAAATCAAAGGCATATGAAGCCTGCTTTATAAAGTATCTTGCATCTAAGGAGGCTGTTGAGGAAAAGCTCCTCGAAAATCAGACTCTCTTCAAAACTCCGATTGTCCGTAACGGAAAAAAGGTAACTGTCGGATACAAACCTGAAATATGGAAAGAATGGGAATAAATTATTAAAAAGCATTGAATTATTATAATTTGTGTGATATTATATTAGCATAACAATTAAAGGAGTTCTATTTATGAAAAATACTATTATCGCATCAATCGTTGCAGTTATCTGCACAGCAGCAATCTGCATTACAGGTGCTTCTGTTGCTAAGAGTGTTACAGCTGATAAGGTTGCCGCTACACCTACTTACATGACAGAAGAGCAGGCTATGGAGTACATTGGTCTTGACAAGACTGTCTTTGCACTTGTTAAGGATGACCTTAAGCTCTTTAAAGGCGCATACGAAGAGTATACATACACTAACGAAGCAGGCGAGGAAGTTACAGTTACTATATACAAGAAAGATAAGCTCGACGAGGCTGTTGA
>DCGX01000083.1:0-166 GCA_002315505.1 Ruminococcaceae bacterium UBA1767 | reverse complement strand
AAGTATATGGCTGAAAATTCAGCATTGAATTTCAAATTTATTCAGGAAGCTAAAGCTAATTCAGCAAAATAATTTGAAAATTTTTGATTGAGCAGCCGAAATTCGGCTGCTTTTTTTAATTTAACTATTGCAAAATATTAAAAAAGTGTTACAATAAGGTTACAAA
>DCGX01000027.1 GCA_002315505.1 Ruminococcaceae bacterium UBA1767 | reverse complement strand
CAGGCCGTGACGGCTGTGGCGGTGCAACAGGTTCATCTAAGTCACATACTTTAGAGTCACTCGACACATGTGGTGCTGAGGTTCAAAAAGGTAATGCACCTGAGGAACGTAAACTTCAGAGACTCTTTAGAAATGCAGAGGCATCAAGACTTATCAAGCGTTGTAACGACTTCGGTGCTGGTGGTGTATCCGTAGCTATCGGTGAACTTGCTGACGGTCTTCTCATAGACCTTGATAAGGTTCCAAAGAAGTATGAGGGACTTGATGGTACTGAACTTGCAATTTCAGAGTCACAGGAACGTATGGCTGTAGTTGTAGAGCCAAAAGATGCTGACAAATTTATTGAAATTGCAAACTCTGAAAACCTTGAGGCAACTATCGTTGCAACAGTTACAGAAAACCCTTACCTTAAAATGACTTGGAAGGGTAACACAGTAGTAAATATCTCTAGAGATTTCTTAAACTCAAACGGTGCAGAGAAACATATAGATGTTCATACAAAAGCTCAGGAGTCATATCAGAAAAATATTAGTGGCTCATTCACTGAAAACTATATGAGACTCGTGTGCGATTTAAATGTCTGCTCAAAGCGCGGTCTTTCAGAGCGCTTTGACTCAACTATCGGCGCTGGCACGGTACTCATGCCTTTCGGCGGCAAGTACCAGCGCACACCAATCCAAGCTATGGTAAATAAAGTATCTGTTGAGCACGGCGATACAGACACAGCTTCCTTCATGGCTTGGGGCTTTAACCCATACATCATGGAGAAGGACCAATATCACGGTGCTTACCTTGCAGTAGTTGAATCTATTTCAAAACTTATTGCTACAGGCGCTACATTTGAAGATGTATATTTAACATTCCAGGAGTACTTTGAGAGACCAAACAGAGTTCCTGAGCGCTGGGGTAAGCCACTTGCAGCACTTCTTGGTGCCTACAAAGCTCAGCTTGACTTTGGCTGTGCAGCTATCGGTGGCAAGGACTCAATGTCAGGTTCTTTTGAGGACCTAGATGTTCCTCCAACACTCTGCTCATTTGCTGTAACTACAGATAAAATTTCTAAGGTTATCTCAAATGACTTTAAGGCAGCAGGACATAGGGTTGCTATCGTTACACCTAACTATGATGAGTTCGGTGTTCCAGAGATAGAGTCATTAAAGACTGTTTATACTTGGATCTCAAAGGTTATGGCTAGAGGACAAGTACTCGCTGCATATACACCAACATTCGGTGGTGTAGCTGAAGCTATCTATAAGATGTGTATCGGTAACGGCATTGGATTCAAATTTGATGATTATGATCTTGAGACAATATTTGGCTACAAGTACGGTTCATTCATCCTTGAAATAGAGGACTGTGACGTCTGCCCATTTGATGGCTCAGAGGGCTTTACATATAAAAAACTCGGTACTACAACAGATGACGGACATATCACACTTGGTAATGAAAAACTCGTAATCAGCGAACTCTCAGAGCTTTACGAGGCAAAACTTGAGAAAGTCTTCACATGTAACATTAAGTCTGAAAAGACTGATATACCTACATTCGGATACGAGACAGACAAGACATTTAGTTCAAAGACTAAAACTTCAAAGCCAAAGGTACTTATCCCAGTATTCCCAGGTACAAACTGTGAATTTGACTCAGCTAAACGTTTTGAGAAGGCTGGAGCAGAGGTAGAAATCTTCGTTATTAATAACCTCACAGCAAAACAAATTGAAAATTCTGTAGAGAGCTTTGCAAAGAAGATTCGAGAGTCGCAGATAGTATTCATCCCAGGTGGATTCTCAGGCGGTGATGAGCCAGAGGGTTCAGCAAAGCTTATCGCAAGCTTCTTCCGTAATCCAGAGATTAAGGACGCAGTAACCGACCTCCTTGAAAACAGAGATGGCCTTATGGGTGGTATCTGTAACGGCTTCCAGGCTCTTATTAAGCTCGGACTTGTTCCGTATGGTAAAATCATTGATACTGACGAGAATTGCCCGACATTGACCTACAATACAATTTCACGTCATCAGTCGAGAGTTGTACGTACAAGAATCGCTTCAAATAAATCTCCGTGGCTGTCACTTATGAATGTCGGTGACATCGTGAATGTTCCGATTTCACACGGCGAGGGCAGATTTATAGCAAGTGATGAGCTTATGGCTGAGCTTATAAAGAACGGTCAGATTGCAACTCAGTACGTTGACCTTGACGGCAACGCTACAACTGATATTCACTTTAACCCGAATGATTCACTTATGGCAGTTGAGGGTATCACTTCACCTGACGGACGAGTATTCGGTAAAATGGGACATAGTGAACGTATCGGCGAAGGACTTTATAAGAATGTTCCGGGTAACTATGATATCAGAATGTTCGAGGCAGCAGTTAAGTATTTTAAATAAATAATTCAATATCGTCCTTTAAGGCGCCCCATTTGGGGAGCTGGCACACCGCAGGTGTGACTGAGGGGGTAAATAAAGTATTAAGTAATAGTGAATAGTGAATAAGTAGGTCAGGTATGTCATTCTGAGGAGCATAGCGACGAAGAATCTCAATGAGCAGTAAATGAGATACTTCGCTCCGCTCAGTATGACATACCTATCAGGCTCCTGTTTTCCTGTGGAAAAAGTTATTCCCCTGATAGGGGAAATGTCGCAAAGCGACAAAAGGGTTTACAAGGCTGTCGAGCAAAGCGAGACTGAGGGATCAAAGGAAAACAATCCCTCCGTCTTTGACTTCGTCAAATCCACTTCCCTTTGCACAAGGGAGGCTATATAGCATGTCATTCTGAGGAGCATAGCGACGAAGAATCTCAACTGGGTAAAATAAGACATAACAAAAATCACCGCACTACTTTGAGTAATGCGGTGATAATTTTTTGCGTATTTATTTTTGATAGCTCTGCAGGAACTGACGAATTCTTTCGTTGTCTGAATTGAAAAATTCATCGGGAGTTCCACGTCCGCAGATAATTCCGTTATCCATGAAAATAATCTGATCTGAAACGTCCTTTGCAAAGTTCATTTCGTGAGTAACAATTACCATTGTCATATTGTCCTCGGCAAGCTGGCGGATTGTCTTGAGAATTTCACCTGTTAGCTCGGGGTCAAGTGCACTTGTCGGCTCGTCAAAGAACAAAATCTTCGGTCTGAGTGCAAGAGCACGGGCGATTGAAACTCGTTGCTGCTGACCGCCCGAAAGCTGACACGGATATAAATCCAGCTTATCGGAAAGACCGACCTTGTCAAGAAAATACTTCGCTGTCTTGTCTATTTCGTCGAGAATTTCTTTTCTTTTCTTCTTGTAGTCATCACGTCTTTTTGCTTGCAGTTTCATAGCAAGTGTAACGTTTTCAAGTGTCGTGTACTGCGGAAACAAATTGAACTGCTGAAAAACAAGTCCGATATTCTGCTTATTTTTGTTTAATTCCTTAAGCTGATTTTTGTCTGTAATGTCGCTGTCGAAAACCGTCTGACCATTAACAGTGATTTTACCCGTTGTTGCTGTGTCAAGTCCGTTGATACAACGAAGCAGGGTAGTCTTACCACTTCCTGATGAGCCTATAATTGAAAGCACATTGCCTTCTTCGAGGGAAAAGGAAATACCTTTGAGGATTTTGGCTTTTCCAAAGCTCTTAGTGATGTCTTTAACTTCAAGTATAGCCATAATAATCCTCCTTAAACCTTAAAGTAGCTCAGCTTCTTTTCAAGCTTGCCGAAAAGAATTGTAAGCACACCGCAGAATACGAGATAATAAACACCTGTGAAGAACAAAGGCCAGATTTGACCTGCGATACCCTGTGAGCCTTTGAGGAATGCCTGACCAGCCCATATGATTTCCTGCAATGCAATAATTCTTGCAAGGGAAGTATCCTTAACAAGAGTGATAATTTCATTTGACATAGGCGGGATAATTCTCTTAACCATCTGTAAAAGTGTAACCTTAAAGAAAATTTCCGACTTTGTCATACCGAGCACATAGCCTGCTTCCTGCTGACCGATGGGAACACCCTCAATACCGCCACGGTAAATCTCCGAGAAATAGCAGGCATAGTTGATTATAAATGAAACCGCTGCTGCCCAGAATCTTCCGTCTTCGCCACCGCCCCAAATAGGATTGTGAAAAACAAGTCCCGGAAAATAGTAAATTATAAGCATTTGAATCATAAGAGGGGAGCCTCTAACAATCCATACAAGCACCTTAATGATTGATTTAATCGGCTTGAATTTTGACATTGAGCCGAATGATATAATCAGTCCCAATGGCAAGGCACCCATAAGCGTTACTAAAAATAATTTAACTGTCTGTAAAAATCCGATATTCAGCGATTGGAAAACTATCGGAAACTGTTCAACTAATGACATATTATTACCATCCTGACAGACACCAAAACAGAGAACACCTCAGTGCTCTCTGCGTGGATTTAATTTTAATAATGATTATTTAACGAGTGTATCTTCAATGTTGTAGGTCTGAGCAATCTTCTCCATTGAGCCGTCAGCGAGTGAAGCAGTGAAGAAGTCGTTGAGCTTTGCAACAAGGTCACTTCCCTGACGGAAGCCAACACCGTACTCTTCTGAACTAAGGTCTACTGTGTATGTGAGGTCGGCATAGTCTGTGCCTTCGCCAACCATAGCACCTGCCATGAGCTTATCGATAACAGCGGCATCTGCAGTACCTGATTTGATTTCCATAAGTGTAGTAGCCTGATCCTTAACAGGAGTAACTGTGAAGCCTTTAGCTGTAGCTTCCTTTTCACCTGCAGAACCTGATTCACAAGCAAACTTGAGCTCCTTGCAAGCATCAATAGTTGTGTACTTATCAGCAACATCCTTTTTAACGATAACAACCTGTGCATTGTTGCAGTAAGGATTTGAGCAATCCATTGAAGCCTTAACTTCATCGTTAAGTGTCATACCATTCCATACACAGTCAATTGACTTGTTGTTAAGCTCAAGAACCTTGTTGTCCCAATCGATTTCAACAAACTCGCACTTAACGCCGAGGCTTTCGGCAAAAGCTTTTGCCATATCAGCATCGAAACCAATCCAGTTACCATCATTGTCCTGATAGTCCATCGGCTTGAAGTCAGTAATACCTATAACGAGTGTACCCTTGCTCTTGATATAAGCAAGGTCGCTTGTAGTATCATTGCCGGTAGCTTTTTTTCCGCAACCTGCGAGCATAAATGTTGTACAAGCAAGGATAACTGCAAGTACAAGTGCAATAGTTTTTTTCATAAAAATAACCTCCGTAATTTTGTTACAATCCAATAATACAACATTAGTTAACTAAAGTCAAGTGATTTTGCAAATTTTGCTAAGTATTTTTAAAAATTAATGTTGAAAAATATAATCGGTGGTAAATATGATATTCATTATGTCTTTTTTAATAGGCGGACTGATTTGTGTAGTCGGTCAGATTTTAATTGATAAAACAAAGATGACACCTGCAAGAATTCTTGTGTGCTTTGTTGTTTTGGGAGTTGTTCTTGAGGGCTTCGGATTATATCAGCCGATTGTCGATTTAGCAGGGTGCGGTGCAACCGTGCCTCTTACAGGCTTCGGATTTAATCTTGCAAAGGAAACGGCTAATGCCGTAAACGAACAGGGTTGGCTCGGAATTTTTACGGGACCGTTTTCAGCCGGCTCGGCAGGAATTTCAACAGCCTTGATGTCAGGACTATGCGTTGCCCTCGTTACAAAGAGTAAAACTAAATAAATGCACAATGCACAATTATGCTCTATCTTGAATATTTTATTAAAATGTCATTCTGAGGAGCAAAGCGACGAAGAATCTCAATAAGCAGTAAAATGAGATACTTCGCTTTGCTCAGTATGACATACCCGTAGGGGGACGACAATCTGTCGCCAAATGTCAGTAGAATTTACAAATATTCCGTCTGTCGAGCAAAGCGACGAAGAATCTCAATGAACATCTCTGTAAAACAAAAAAGAGCAGGCAAAATGCCTACTCTTAATCTATACAATTCAATTATTCAGCAGCAACCTGAACAGGGTCTGCCTTATCGCAGCATGAGCATGAAACGTAATCGCTCTCGTCATCATCAGCTACTGTATTTTTGCAAGGGATGAGCTTAGTAACAACATAATAGATACCTGCAATTGCAGCGCCGATAGCAGCAATGATGCCGATAATCTTCATAATCTTTTTGATTTTATCACACATATTATTTTCCTCCGTATGTTTATTTGTGAGTATTATACAACATATAGACATATGTGTCAATACTTTTAATAATAAAACTATAAAAAATATAAAACAAAAGGACGAACCAAAAGTCCGTCCGAAATGTTAAACTGATTAGTCAGCAAGGAGCTTAGCAAGAGCTGACTTCTTTCTTGCAGCGTTATTCTTATGGATAAGATTCTTTGCGCAAGCCTGGTCAACCAACTTGATTGCGTTCTTAACAACAGCTTCCTTATCAGCAGCGTTTGTTTCAACAGCAACATGAGCCTTTTTGATAGCGGTCTTCATAGCTGAATTTCTTGACTTGTTCTGAGCAGCCTTTGTCTTGTTAACAAGAACTCTCTTTTTAGCAGATTTAATGTTTGGCATCGTGCCACCTCCTTACAATTGCATTACACAGTTAGATATGATACCATTAAACTTAATAAAAAGCAAGTGTTTTTGAAAAAAATATTAAAAAAATGAAGATTTTTTTGCATAAAGGGGAATATTCATGGATTTTCGCACCGATTTGGCTATAGAAAGACGTGAAATGCTCAGTGAAGCGGATAAAAACGGTGTAAAAGCACAGGAATTTTGTGACGGAGAAGTGAAATTCACTAAAATAATAATAACAAATTCCTGCGGGGAAAAAGCTATCGGAAAACCAATCGGAACGTATATTACCGCAGAAATCCCGTCATTAATGATACGTGCGGTCGATAACGAGGATATTATAAACGCAATCGCAGAACAAATCAAGTCTCTTTTGCCTAAAAGCGGAATAATTCTCGTTGTAGGTCTCGGCAATGATGAAATAACACCCGATGCGGTCGGGCCTTACAGCGTATCAATGATACTTGCGACACGTCATATTGCAAAAGAGGAGCTTTCAGGACTTGGGCTCGGGGAGCTTCGCAGTGTTGCCTGTATGTCACCTGATGTTCTTGGTAAAACAGGAATTGAAGCGGCAGAATCAATTCTCGGTATGGTAAAGTCTGTGAATCCGTCTGCGGTGATTGTGATTGATGCTCTTGCAGCACGAAAGGTGTCAAGGCTCGGAAATACAGTGCAGATGTCGGACACGGGAATTGTTCCGGGCTCAGGAGTAGGAAATTCACGAAGTGCAATTAATAAAGAGCTCCTCGGTGTACCTGTTATATCAATAGGAGTGCCGACGGTTGTCGATGCCGTTACGCTTGTAAATGACTTTACTCACTGCGAAATAAAAGAGAAAAATAACATGATTGTAACACCACGTGAGATTGACCTTGTCGTTCAGCGCTCGTCAGAAATTATTGCACTTTCAATAAATCGAGCCCTGCAACCACATCTGTCTGTTGAGGAAATTTTGATGTTGGTCGGAAATTGACTCAATTCACAATGCATAATTACGCTCTGTTTATAATGTGTTGAGTAGGGCAGTGGGCTCTGCTTCTGCCGAATTTGCGGAGAAATTGAATGATTAATTCTGATATGTCATTATTGTACTACTCCATATAAAAAAACGGCAGAAGCTTCCCTCTGCCGTTTAACTTATGCAAAAACTACTTCATCATTTTCATATCTGCATACATATTTATTACCTGCTGTGATTTTACCGTCAAGCATTTCCTCGCTGAGCTTATCCTCAATTTCAGATTGAATTGCTCTGCGGAGCGGTCGTGCACCATAAACGGGGTCAAAGCCTGCGTCGGAGATGTGCTCGATTATACTGTCATCGAAATCGATTGAAATTTCCATATCAGCAACTCGCTTAGAAAGCGTTGAAAGCATTCTCTTTGCTATTTCCTTTATGTCATCCTTTTTAAGCTGTTCAAAAACTATAATATCGTCAACTCTGTTAAGAAATTCGGGACGGAAACACTTTTTAAGCTCGCTCATTACTGCATCGTGAATGTCTTTCTGACTCATCGTGTTGCTCTCTGAATTTCCAAAGCCGAGCGAATTGCCACCCGAGTTGCTTATGAGCTTTGCACCGACATTCGATGTCATAATAATAATGCAGTTTTTGAAGTCAACCTTTCTGCCCTGGCTGTCAGTGAGTATACCGTCATCGAGAATCTGCAAAAGCATATTGAAAACATCGGGATGAGCTTTTTCGATTTCATCGAAGAGAACAACACTGTACGGCTTTCTGCGTACCTTTTCCGTAAGCTGACCGCCTTCATCATAGCCGACATAACCCGGAGGTGAGCCGACAAGACGGGAAACTGTGTGCTTCTCCATATATTCCGACATATCGAGCCTTATCATGGCACTTTCATCACCGAAGAGTGAGGATGCAAGAGTTTTGCAAAGCTCTGTTTTGCCGACACCTGTAGGTCCTAAGAAGATGAATGAGCCTGTCGGTCTGTTTGGGTCCTTAAGTCCGACTCTTCCGCGTCTGATAGCCTTTGAAACGGCGCTGACGGCGGTATTCTGACCGACAATTCGTCTGTGAAGCTCTTCTTCCATGTTAAGAAGTCGCTGACTTTCCTCCTGTGTCAGCTGAACTACTGGAATATGTGTCCATTCCGAAACGACAGAAGCAATTTCATCGGGGGTAACAACACCGTTGGTTTCAGTTGTCTTTTTCTGCCACTCATCCTTTTGAGAACGTAATTCCTCGGAAAGCTCACGTTCCTTGTCACGCAGCTTAGCAGCCTGTTCAAAATCCTGCGAATTTACAGCTGCTGTCTTTTCAATTTTAATACGTTTTATTCTTTCCTCAAGCTCCTTAAGTTCATCGCTCGGAGTGTAGGCACGAAGACGAACCTTTGATGCAGCCTCGTCAATCAAGTCGATAGCCTTATCGGGCAGGAATCTGTCACCGATATATCTTGATGACATTTTAACCGCCGCAATTATTGACTCGTCGGTAATTTTAACCTTGTGATGAGCCTCATATTTGTCACGAAGTCCCTGCAGAATTTCAACTGCCTCTTCCTGACTCGGCTCACCGACAAGCACAGATTGAAATCTTCTTTCAAGTGCGGAATCCTTTTCAATGTTTTTGCGGTATTCCTCGATTGTAGTCGCACCGATAACCTGCATTTCACCACGGGCGAGAGCCGGCTTTAATATATTTGCGGCATCGACCGCACCCTCAGCCGCACCTGCACCTATGAGAGTATGAACCTCATCTATGAAAAGAATAGTGTTTCCGCTTTTAGAAACCTCTTCAATGGCAGATTTAATTCTTTCCTCAAAGTCACCACGGTACTTTGTACCTGCAACCATACCCGTAAGGTCGAGTGCAACAATTCTCTTGTCCTTGAGCAATTCGGGCACTTCACCCGATGAGATTTTCAACGCAAGTCCCTCAGCAATAGCAGTTTTGCCGACACCCGGCTCACCAATAAGACAGGGATTGTTCTTTGAACGTCTGCACAGAATCTGAATAACTCTCTCAATTTCCTTTGACCTGCCTATTACAGGGTCAATTTTGCCGCTTTTCGCAATTTCGGTCAGATCTCTGCCAAACTGGTCAAGAGTGGGAGTATCTGTTTTCTGATTCGGTTTTCTGCTGTCCTTCTGAGAATAATTGTCACTCGGGGGAGCGTTGCTTCTTGTAAGGTCATCGGCAATATCCTCGGGTGAAGCATTGAGCTGGTCGAGAATAGTCATCGCATAGCAGCTGCTGTCCTTGATAAGAGCCATAAGCAGATGCTCAGTACCGACGTAACTCAGTCCGACACTTCTTGCGGCGGAAACGGATAGCTCGATAATATTTTTGCTTCTCGGAGTAAAATCGTTCGGACCGAGTACAGTAGGAGTACCGACACCGATATTGTTTCTGATTAGATTTTCAACATCCTCACTGCGTACGCCTCTGTTTGTCAGAGCGGCATATGCAACACCGTCCTGTGAAGAAAGCAGACCTAAAAGCAGATGTTCACTGCCTATATAGGTGTGACCTAAATTTTCAGCGTATCTGATTGAGTTGTTCAAGGCAACATTAGCCTTCTGTGTAAAACCGGTAAATTTGTACATATACATCACCCCATATCAATGCAAAATGCAAAATGCACAATGCACAATTATTGTTTAATATAAATTGAGATACTTCGCTGTACCAAAATGACACACCTTTCAGGCTCCTGTTTTCGCTTGCGAAAAAGGGAGCTGGCACACCGCAGGTGTGACTGAGGGATCAAAGGAAATTTCGTACAAACAATCCTTCCGTCTTTGACTTCGTCAAATCCACCTCCCTTTGCACAAGTGAGGCTATATAGTATATCATTCCAATGAGCAAAGCGACGAAGAATTTCAACAAGTAGCTTTCTCTACATTTTTAAAATCGAGCGTAATTGTGCATTATTAAAACGCTTTTCTGACCATTTCCGCTCTTAAAATATCACGTTCTCTTGCGGTTAAATCCTTGCCCTCGCAGGCGTTGATTGTTGCAGGCTGAACAGCTACGGTCAGCTCGTTGATTTTGGTTAATTTCATATCAATTAATTTAAGTGAAACGCCCATTCTGACGAGTGAAATCAGCTCCATGAATTCGTCTGTCGAAAGAACTCTTGCATTTTGTAAAATTCCCATTGCACGGAAAACCTTGTCCTCCTCGAGTACGTTTTCGATGAGCTTCTGTGCAGCCGCACGTTCCTGAGCTATAAGCTGAAGTGTGATTGACTGAAGATTGTCGAGTGCGGCTTCCTCGGAAATTCCGAGAGTAATCTGATTGCTCAGCTGATAAATTTCTCCTGTTGGTGAGCTTCCTTCACCGAATGCACCACGGATTACAAGACCGAGCTTAGAAACCGTGTTAGCTAACTTACCTATCTGACCGCAACGGGTGAGGGCAGGCAGGTGAAGCATAACCGATGCTCTCATAGCCGTTCCGAGATTGGTCGGGCATTGTGTGAGATATCCGATTCTGTCATCATAAGCATAGTTGAACTTTGAGCCGATGAGATTATCAACCTTGTCGGCAACTGAGTATGCTTCCTTGAGTGCAAGTCCGGACATCATAACCTGAAGACGAATGTGGTCTTCCTCGCAAAGCATTATGCTGATAGCCTCATCATCGGTAAGAAGCAAGGCTCTTCCTGCTCTGTCGGATGCAAATTCGGGGCTGATTATGTGACGCTCAGCAAGTGAAACAGCCTGAGTTCTTGTGAACTGATTCATTTTTGTGTAGGAAAAGCCCCACGAATCGTCCGAAAGTACGGCATTCTTGATTTCGTCACAAACCTTTTCTTTTCCTGCAACCGTAAGTCGGCAGGGGAATGGATATTCTTCAATATTACGTGCAAGACGTATTCTTGTGCTTATTACGATATCGCCCTCGGAACCATTTTCAATATACCACTTATTCATTATTGCCTGCCTCCATTTCTTTTATTCTGTCACGAAGAACAGCGGCCTGTTCAAAATTCTGTTCTTCAATAGCTTTTTGCAGGTCTTCTCTCAGTTTTGCAACAGGATTGATTTTCGGTTGAGTATCCTGAGGCTTTGTAATCATAGCCTGCTTTCCGGTGTGCTTGATTTTACCGTGAATTCGCTGTAAAGAGGGGAGAAGCTTGTCGTAAAATTTTCTGTAGCAGTCCGCACAGCCGATTTTACCCGACTTTGCAATGTCTGAAAATGTACTTCCGCATTTCGGACATTTTTCCTCGTGAGATGAATTAAGCATCGGAATGTTCTCACCTAAAAGTCCCGAGAAGAAATCATCGAGATTAAAGCCGAAGCCTGAGAACATATCGCCGTAGCCTAAATGCTCGGCACAGCCTGAGCAAAGGTGTGTTTCGGTCATATCACCGTTAACAACACGTTTTATGTGAGTGGTTGCTTCATTTTTACCGCAGTTTTGACATAACATATATATTACCTCCTAATTATGTGGAATTGCTTTTAAAAGCATTTGTTTAAAGATTTCAGCACGAAGTCTGTCACGGAAGGGCTGCGGAGCCTGACGAAGAGTTTTGTCATTTGTAGCCGCAAGAATTAAAACCGCAGAGTCCTTTGAAATAATATTCTGATAGTTGAGATTGTATACGTGAGCACGGCAGGTAGCCTCATCAATATCCTCACCGACCGAATTGATAACGTGCATAAGCACTGAGCTTTTGTCATTATATTGAGTTCGGGTGATTTTAATATAACCGCCTCCGCCACGACGACTTTCAACGACATAACCCTGCTCGGGAGTAAATCTTGAAGAAATAACATAGTTTATCTGGCTCGGTACACAGCCGATGGTCTGGGCAAGCTCGTTGCGCTGAATCTCGGTTTCGCCGTCATCCTGAAGCATATCGAGAATCATCTGTGCAATGATGTTGCTCATACTCATAACGCCACTTCCTTTCTTTAACTTAATTAATTTGACTTTGACTTTCTTTGACCTTTCTGTGCAACATTATAGAACGAAAGTCAGAAAAGGTCAAAAGTCAGAAAAGGTCAAATTGGTTTGACTTTTCCTGACTTTTAAAAATAGCTTTAAATTATCTTTAATTTTCAATAATTTTCTTTAAATTTCTCGCGTTTTCTCACTTTTTGAGATTTTTCGCTACACTCAGAATGACCTGCTTTTCAGCCTCCTTTGTGCAAAGGGAGGTGGCATTGCGAAGCAATGACGGAGGGATTGTTTGTTCTTGAGATTCTTCGTCGCTTTGCTCCTCAGAATGACATATGCAGTTTTTCGTAGGGGACGATGCCCACATCGTCCCAAAAGCAGGAACGAAGTCAAAGACGGAGGGATTGTTTTTGTATTGTTTTCCTTTGACCCATCAGTCACTTCGTGACAGCTTTGTAAACCCTTTTGTCGCTTTGCGACATTTCGCCTATCAGGGGAATAACTTTTTCCGTTACACGGAAAACAGGAGCCTTATTGGTATGTCGTTCTGAGGAGCGTAGCGACGAAGAATCTCAAAAATACGCATATACATATAACATCATTCAAATTCAATTTCTTTTCTTGCAATATCTATCTTTACGGTTGTACCTTCACCGACAACGGATTCAACCCTGATAGAATGGTTTAAATTTTTACATATTCTTCCTACAAGGTAAAGTCCTATTCCGCTTGATTTGGTTTCACGTCTGCCGTTCATTCCAGTGTAACCTTTGTCAAAAATTCGGGGCAAATCCTCTTGCGAAATGCCGATTCCGGTATCGGCAATGCAAAGCTCGTTGTCCTCAAGATAGATTGATATTCCGCCCTTGTCGGTGTATTTTATTGAATTCGTGAGTATTTGTTCAATTACAAACGACAGCCATTTTTCGTCCGTAAGCACGGTTTTTTCGGTCGGAGTGTAGTTAAGTGTGAGCTTTTTGCCGATAAAATCGCCTGCAAATTTCTTGATATTTGCTTTAATAATGCTGTCAAGATTATATTCCTTGAAAACATAGTCTGTACTGTCTGAGTCAAGTCTTAAATATGTAAGCACCATTTCAACATACTGCTCAATTCTGAAAAGGTCGGACCGAAGCTGATACGAAAGGGCAGAGTCAGTGTTTTGAAGATTAAGTCGCATTGAAGCAATCGGTGTTTTTATCTGATGCGCCCATATTGTATAGTAGTCAACCATTCCGTTAAATTTTTCAAGGTCAGCTTCACGCAAATCCTCTTTCTGACGGACAAGCTCCTTTAATAATGCGTTAAATTCGTAATCGTTGACCATTTCTTCAACATCCGTCTGAGCTATGTCCTTATTTTCAAGCAACAGCTTCATATTGCGATATTTCTTGTGCTTTTTGGTTGAATCGTAAATAACCGCCATAATAAGAATCATAGTGCAGATGACAAACGGATATAAAATCGCATCAAACGGCAGACGATACAGCCAGAATGACGCAACAAAAACGGCATAGATGGTTAAAACCATAAGAATGCTTTTTGTTCTTTTTTTTAGATAATATTTAAGAAAATCCATAATAACTGCCTTAATTTTCGATTGTTACAATAACTAATTCGGGTCTGTTGTAAATTCTCGGTACCTTGACTGTTTCTCTTGCAAGACCACGGCTGACAATCATTGTTGTTCTGTTTTCGACGTATTCACCGCCGGCATATTTCGGAAAAAGTCCCTGATGCGGAGCAAAAAGTCCGTTCATTACCCCGGGAATTCTGAACTGACCGCCGTGAGCGTGACCGCAGAAAACGAGGTCAAAGCCGTTGCTGACATATTCATTGAGCTTCTCGGGTCTGTGAGAAATAAGAATTGTAAAATTATTCTTGTTGATCCTTTCTGATAAATTCGTCAGCTTTTCGGAAAACAGCTTGTTCCGGTCTTCCTCTTCGGTATAAATATCCTTGTAGCTGTATGGATCGTTCACACCGCATATATTAATGAAATTTCCGTTTTTTTCGTATTCGACACACTCTTCGCTGAGCCTTACGATACCGAGGGCTTTAATATATTCCATTCTTTTTTCAAATATTTCATCGCCCTGAATGTATTCGTGATTTCCCGTTACGTAGTAGCATGGGTATTTTTTTGAAACACGGCTGAGAAAAATATCAGTATTGTCATCGGGCAGAACCCTGTCATAAATGTCGCCTGTCATAACAACAATGTCGGGATTTTCCTTGTCAATAGCATCAATCAGCTCCGACTCATTTTCACCGTATTTGCACGAATGTAAATCGGAAATAACGGCAATTTTCATTTCGGGAGCATTCTTTTTGCTCTTGACGGAGTAATGTACAACCGAAAGCCCGGAATTCCACCCTGCAATAAAAAATGCAAGGAAAGCCACGAATAATATCAATATTATAATCAGTAAAATTTTCATACGCTTATTCATACCTAAATAATGTAACCTACTCCGTGCTTGGTTTTAATAAAGTCGGAAAGACCCGCCTCGTCGAGCTTTTTACGGAGTCGTCCGATGTTGACGGATAATGTGTTTTCGTCGATAAAATTTTCACTTTCCCATAGCTTTTCCATAATGCTTTCACGGCTTACAACCTTGCCTCGATGCTCAAACAGAGCTAACAGAATTCTGTATTCGTTCTTTGACAGCTCAATTTTATCTCCGTTAAAGGTGAGCGAATTGTCGTTAGTGTTAAGAATTGCACCGTTGTGCTCAAGAATAGGAGAACTGTCCGCAAAGTCATATGTACGTCGCAGCAGAGCCTGTACCTTTGCAATAAGCACACTCTGGTCAAATGGCTTTGCGATAAAATCGTCAGCGCCCATATTCATTGCCATGATTATATTCATATTGTCAGATGCAGATGAAATAAAAATAATCGGCACACTGCTGATTTTACGAATTTCACTGCACCAATGGTATCCGTTGAAAAACGGAAGTGAGATGTCAAGAAGCACGAGCTGAGGTGAAATGTCGGCGAATTCACCTAAAACATTGCGGAAATCCTCGACAATAACAGCCTCGAAATTCCACATCTGCGCCTGTGTTTTTATAGCCTCCGCAATGCCCTTGTCATCTTCAATTATCATTATTTTGTACATAGTTTTACTTCTTACCCCCTCAAGTGCCTTAATTGTGCATTGAAATCATGCCTTTTCAAACACATCATAGGTTCTTCTGTAAAGGCTGTTAATTTTTCTGAAATACTGCTTATCAAGTGCGTTAATCGTGTCTGATGTCGTGCGGAAACGCCAGTTTTTTTCGGGTACAGACGGTATATTCATTCTTGCATCCGAGCCGAAGCCACACATATCCTGGAAGGAAACAACAGCGGTGTTCGATGATGACTTCCATACCGCTTCAATCATTTTTCGACAGCTTTCGGAATAATAACCGCCATTGCCCCAATCGGAGCCGTTAAAGCCGACATAGTCAAGCGCAAACCGACGTTCATCCTCGCTCGCTTCCCACAGCCAGCCCAATATCGTATTGTTATCGTGAGTTCCGACATATGAAACCGAGTTTTTCTCGGCATTATGTGGTAAATGAGACGGGTCACCGCTCGGGTCAAATGCAAACTGAATAACATTCATACCCGGTAAATCGGTGTCCTTTAAGAGCTTTACAACATCTTCACCGAAAAGACCTAAATCCTCTGCAATAATCGGTGCATCAGGATGTTTTGAGAAAACCTTGTCGAAAAATTTCATTTTCGGTCCGTCTTCCCATTCACCGTTTTTGGCAGTTTCGCTGTCGGCAGGTACTGCCCAGTAGCTTGCAAATGCACGGAAATGGTCAATTCTGACAACATTGTATGTTTTGAGATTCATTCCGATTCGCTCAAGCCACCACGAATAGCCGTCAAGCTCCATTCTGCTCCAGTTGTAAAGCGGATTTCCCCACAGCTGACCGTCCTTTGAAAAATAGTCGGGCGGTACACCGGCAACCTTTTGCGGCTTAAGAGTTTTTTCGTCTATAAGAAATTGTTCGGTATTTGCCCACACATCGGCTGAGTCGAGAGCAACATAAATCGGCATATCACCGATAATCGCAATACCTTTTTTGTTTGCATAGGACTTTATCTTATTCCATTGAGTGAAGAAAAGATACTGTACAAATTTCCAGAAAGCCGTGCGTTCCTCAAAATCATAACGATGCTTTTCACAGAAGGTGTCATAGTGAGCAAATTCCTCACCCCATTCCCACCACGGAAGGAAGTTATTTTCCTCTTTTAATGCCATATATAATGAAAATTCTGTCAACCATTCGTTTTGCTTTTCAAATTCGTGGATTTTTTCTGCGAGAGAGCTGTCAATTTTCGTGAAGGCATTCTTTAAAAGAGACATTCTTTTTTCTTTTGCAAAATCGTAGTCAGCGGTGTAAGGAGTACCCTTGTATTTGTTGTCCTCAACCTCTTCACGTGTACAAAGTCCCATTTCAAAAATACTTTCCGGATCAATAAAAAGATAGTTTCCGGCAAAGGCCGAGCTTGAGCAGTAGGGGGAATTCGAGTCATCAACAGGATTAAAGGGTAAAACCTGCCAGTAGCCGAATTTCATATCAGCGAGAGTGTCGATGAATTTAAGACAGTTGTCATCAAAAACACCGATTCCGTATTCAGATGGTAAGGACGAAATGTGCATAAGCACACCTGCACCACGTTTTTTTAACATAAAAATACTCCTTTTGTCACACTTTGCGAAAAATCTTTTATTATCTACTGAAATTAAGGCGATAGGTTGTCGCCCCCTACAAGTTGTTATTCATGCAAAAAATCTCAATTGTGCATTGTGAATTGTGCATTGACTCAACCTTTCGCATCATACCAGCTTTTACCGTAATGAACGTCAGCGAGGAGCTTAACCTTCATTCTGCAGGCATTTTCCATTTCCTCACGAACAATGGCACAAACCCTTTCTGCTTCATTCTCGGGAGCTTCAACTATAAGCTCATCGTGTACCTGCATAATTAACTGAGCCTTGAGCTTTTCCTCTCTCATACGCTCAAAAACCTTAATCATTGCAATCTTTATTATATCCGCCGCTGTGCCCTGAATAGGCATATTTCTTGCGACTCTTTCACCGAAGCCACGAACAAGTGCATTTGAAGCAGTAAGCTCGGGCAGATATCTTACACGGTTGAAGAGTGTGCTTACGTAGCCGTCGTTCTTAGCCTTTGCAATAACCTTCTGCATATATTCGTCAACACCCGAGAAATTGTGCAGATAGCCCTTGATGTATCTGTCTGCCTCGGCACGACTTACACCTATATCTTTACCGAGAGAGAATGCTCCTATACCGTAAACTATTCCGAAATTAACCGCCTTTGCACGGCTTCGCATAAGCGGAGTGACCATTTCAACAGGCATATTGAACACCTGCGAAGCTGTTATTGTGTGAATATCTTCATCGTTGTTGAACGCATCAAGCATATTTTTATCGTCTGCAATGTGAGCAAGAACACGTAATTCAATCTGTGAATAGTCGGCATCGACAAGCACACAGCCATCCTTTGCGATGAAAAATTTGCGAAGCTCTCTGCCGACCTCGGTACGAACGGGGATGTTCTGCAGATTCGGCTCAGCAGAAGAAATTCTGCCCGTTTTCGTTTCAACCTGGTTGAGTGTCGAATGAATTCGTCCGTCGGGTGCAATACATTTCTGCAAGCCGTCGCAGTAGGTTGATTTGAGCTTTGCGAGCGTTCTGTATTCAAGCACGAGTGCAACAACAGGGTAATCCTCGGCAAGACTTTCAAGAACGTCTGCATTGGTTGAATAGCCCGATTTTGTCTTTTTCTTTGCAGGAAGACCGAGCTTTTCGAAGAGAACAACGCCCAACTGCTTCGGGGAATTTATGTTGAATTCCTCTCCTGCAAGAGTGTATATTTCACTGACAAGTGAATTTATTTTTTCTTCAAGCACCGCACCATACTGTGCAATGCTGTCCCTGTCAACTAAAAATCCTGTTACCTCCATTGATGAAAGAACCTTTGAAAGCGGAATTTCGATTTCACGATAGAGCTTCAGCTGGTCTAATTCTTCCATTGAGGAGCGTTGCTTTGCCCAGACTTCACTTAAAACGGAGGCCTGCTTTGCTATTTCATTTTCTTCGTTCAGCTCCGGAATTACAACTTTGTGCTCCTGTGCAAGACGTGTCGGTGAATAGTCGGTTGATGACGGATTTATTATATATCCTGCAATCATAACGTCGTTAATTTCACCATTGATTTCAATACCTCTTCTGAGTGCCCACGAATAAAGCGACTTTACGTCATATGTTATTTTTGTTTTTGTGTTGCTGAGAATTTCCGAAAGCTGTGAAGCAAAAACAAAGCTGTTGTTTTCAATAACCGCAAGCTCTTCACCGAGTGAAAATGCTATTTTTTCAATATCGCCATCGCCGTAGGTCACATAAAAATCAATCTCTTCACCGAAATTAATATAATCAATTGAGTCATAATATTTCACTTCGACTTTTTTCTTTTCATAGCCTTCTTCAGCCGCAGCAGGAGCTTCACCGAGCTTAAATTTCTCAATCATTGAATACATTTCAAGAGAAGCAAGCATTCTTGAAGCCTTGCCGCTGTCGGCAGGTCGGATTGAATAAGTGTTCATATCAAGGTCAATGGGTGCATCATTAACTATTGTACCGAGCTTGTGAGAAAGAAAAGCGGAATCTCTGTCGGCAATGAGCTTTTCACGGAGCTTTTCTCTTATTTCGAGAGTGTCAATGCTTTCATATATTTTTTCGATTGATTCATATTTCTGAATAAGCTCACCTGCAGTTTTAGGGCCAACACCTGCAACACCGGGAATATTATCGGAGCTGTCACCCTGCAGGGCTTTAATTTCAATCATCTGCCACGGCTCAACACCGTATTCTTCACGGATTTTTTCCTTGTTGTATGAAAGAGTCTGTGTTTTGCCCATTTTTGTTGAAGCAAGTAAAACAGTAGTGTTGTCACTTACAAGCTGTAAGGAATCACGGTCACCTGTGGCAATGAAGCATTTGTCATCACCCTTGACATTTGCACTCAGTGTGCCGAGAATATCGTCAGCCTCCCAGCCGGGACATTCAACAACAGTGTATCCGAGCAGAACAAGAATTTCCTTAAGCACGGGCATCTGTTCACGAAGCTCGTCGGGCATTGCGTGTCGGCCTGCCTTGTAGTCCGTATACATTTCGTGTCGGAACGTGGGCTTTTTTACGTCAAACGCAACCGCAATTTTGTCGGGTTCGCATTCATCAATGAGCTTTAAAAGAATGCTTAAAAAGCCGTAAATTCCGTTTGTAAATCTTCCGTCCTTTGTTGCAAGCATTTTTATTCCGTAAAATGCACGGTTAACTATGCTGTTTCCGTCAATAACAAGTAATCTCATAATAAATATTCCTCAAAAAAATAATTGTGCGTTCTTATTTTACCATACTTTTGACAAATATGGTATAGTTATGTTAAAATATTTTTCGGTGATATAATGAAAATAGGAAACATTGAATTTAAAGGACATTGTGCGCTGGCACCGATGGCAGGAGTTGCAGATAGGGCATTCCGTGAATTGTGTGTCGGATACGGTGCATCCTATGTAATAAGCGAAATGGTAAGCTCAAAGGGACTTACAATGCAGGATAAAAAGTCAAAGGAGCTGCTTTATCTCTCCGACATGGAACGACCTGCAGGTGCACAGATTTTCGGTGATAATCCCGAAATAATGGCAGATGCGGCTGTAAAAACGCTTGCATTTAATCCCGACTTTATCGACATAAATATGGGCTGTCCCGCACCGAAAATTGCCGGAAACGGCGGTGGCTCGGCACTTCTGAAGAATCCTCCGCTGATTAGTGAAATCGTAAAAAGTGTTGTCAGAGCTTCGCCTGTACCTGTAACTGTTAAAATACGAATCGGGTGGGATGTCGATACAATCAATGCTGTTGAGGTTGCAAAAAGAATTGAGGACGCAGGAGCGAGTGCAATCACGGTTCACGGAAGAACAAGAACACAGATGTATGCTCCGCCTGTATACATGGAAGAAATTGCAAGGGTTAAGCAAAATGTTTCGGTTCCCGTAATCGGAAACGGTGATATTGTTGACGGTGTCAGTGCTGAAAAAATGCTCAATGAAACAGGTTGTGACTTTCTGATGGTTGGCAGAGGTGCACTCGGAAGTCCGTGGGTGTTCAGTGAGATTAATTCATATCTTGACGGAAAAAATGACTTTACAGAGCCGACACTCAGTGAAAAGCTCAGTGTTATGAGAAAACATATTTCGACAATCTGCGAATATAAGGGCGAAAAGGTCGGCATCCGTGAGGCACGTAAGCATGCCGCTTGGTATATCAAGGGTATTCGGGGAGCCGCACAGTATCGACAGGAAATCGGTCTTCTTTCCTCACTCGAACAGCTCGATTGCCTTTGTGATAATATTTTAAGCGAAAACGGGTAAAATGCACAATTCACAATGCACAATTATGCTCTGATTAAAAGTGTTGTGTAGGGCAGTGGGCTTTGCTCCTGCCGATTTTTGTAAGAAATTAAATGATGAATATTAACAAAAAATTAAAAATTTTAAAAATCTATTGACAAACCAACAAAATGTCACTAATATTTAAAGGACATTGTAATATATTATTAGGAGATTTTTTATATGACAGTTTTTGAACAACTTCAGAATATTATCGCTGATCAGCTTGAAATTGATGCTGATGATATTACACTCGATAGTGATATACTTGATGACCTCGGCGCAGACAGCCTTGATGTAGTTGACCTTGTAATGAGCATTGAGGATGAATTCGGTCTTGAAGTACCCGATGAGGCACTTGAAGATATGCGCACAGTTGACGATATGGTTAAATATATCGAGGACAACGAATAAGAAAGAAGGTCAGATTGATGGCACAGCAGAAAAAAATGGTTGAAGAAATCACATCAATGGATGAGGATTTCGCAAAATGGTACACAGACGTTGTTAAAAAAGCGGAGCTTATCGAATACACAAGTGTTAAGGGCTGTATGGTAATCAGACCTTACGGCTATGCAATATGGGAGAATATCGTTCATATTCTTGACTCTATGTTTAAAGAAACAGGTCACGAGAATGTATGTATGCCGATGTTCATTCCCGAGAGCCTTCTCAATAAGGAAAAGGACCATGTTGAAGGCTTCGCTCCCGAGGTTGCATGGGTAACACACGGCGGTGAGGAAAAGCTCGAGGAAAGACTTTGCGTAAGACCAACCTCGGAAACACTTTTCTGTGAGCATTATGCAAATATTGTTCATTCCTACAGAGATTTGCCGAAGCTCTATAATCAGTGGGTAAGCGTTGTTCGCTGGGAAAAGACAACACGTCCGTTCCTTCGTTCAAGAGAATTCCTGTGGCAGGAAGGTCACACAATCCACGCAACAAGTGAAGAGGCACAGGCAGAAACAATTCAGATGCTCAACGTGTATGCTGACTTCTGCGAGAAATATCTTGCAATGCCTGTTGTAAAGGGTGTCAAGACTCCGAAGGAGCGCTTCGCAGGTGCGGAGGATACATACACAATTGAGGCACTTATGCATGATGGTAAGGCTTTGCAGAGCGGTACATCACATTACTTCGGTGACGGCTTCGCAAAGGCATTTGATATTCAGTTCACAGGCAAGGACAATCAGCTTCATCATCCGTTCCAGACATCATGGGGCTGCACAACTCGTCTTATCGGTGCAATCATCATGACACACGGCGATGATAACGGACTTGTTTTGCCGCCTGCAGTAGCTCCGACACAGCTTGTTATTATCCCTGTTGCTTCACATAAGCCGGGCGTACTTGACAAGGCAAATGAGCTTAAAGACAGACTTTCAAAGCTCGCAAGAGTCAAGCTCGATGACAGCGACAACTCACCGGGCTGGAAGTTTGCAGAGTATGAGATGAAGGGTGTTCCTCTTCGTCTTGAAATCGGACCTAAGGATATCGAGAATAATCAGTGCGTAATCGTTAGACGTGACAACGGCGAAAAGCTCTTTGTTTCACTCGATGAGCTTGAGGAGAAGATTCCTGAATTGCTTAAGGCTGTTCACGACGGTCTTTATCAGAAGGCACTCGACAGACGTGCTGAGATGACCTTCACAGCTAAGGATTTTGCAGAGCTTAAGGATATCGCAGATAATAAGCCGGGCTTTATCAAGGCTATGTGGTGCGGTGACCAGGCCTGTGAGGATAAGCTCAAGGAAGAGGCGGGAGTTACATCACGTTGTATTCCTTTCGAGCAGGATGCAATCACAGATAAATGTGTTTGCTGTGGCAAGCCTGCAACAAAGATGCTCTACTGGGGCAAAGCATATTGATTTTTCAGCCGATGCAGAAATGCGTCGGCTTTTTCAATGCACAATAAACAATGCACAATGCACAATGCACAATTACGCTCTATCTTGCATTGTTTATTAAAATGTCATTCTGAGGAAAGCTTAAAAGTGTGAAGATTTAATCAGGCGCCCCATAGGGGAGCTGTCTGCGAAGCAGACTGAGGG
>DCGX01000036.1:9085-10456 GCA_002315505.1 Ruminococcaceae bacterium UBA1767 | reverse complement strand
TCTTGCCGCATTATGCGGTATTGCCATAAAAAATCGGAGCATCGGCAAAACGAGGATGCTCCGATTTATTCATATTCTTTTTCAGACGCTGACTGTTAGCACTGACGCTTTATAATTCATTGTCCGTACCTATGATAATCGCTCTTTCCTGAGCCCATTCTATCCGACCGGCTTTATATAAGGAATCTATTTTTGCTTTGTTAGGGGTGAATAAGTCCATAACGCAGGAAAGCCGGTTCCGGGAATTGCCTCGGAATCAGCTTTGCGCTTGAAAAGTAATAGATTTATATGGTTTTATGTGTTATTTGAGTGTTTTTGCCATATAGATACAAAAAAGAAGGGCGCTAATTCTATCAAAATTAACGTCCTTCTATGGTCCAACACATGCGAGTATATCCGAACTGTCGAGTGTTGTTTCTATATCCGAAAAACGCACGACTTTACTTGTATTCGGGTAGTTACAGTTAATCGGCAAGCGGTCGTCGTAGACGAAAACGGAATTCACGAACGTATCATTCAGCCGTTTGCGATGCTCCAATTCCTTAATATCAAGTTCTTTCAAACGTTCAAACCAAAACCGCACCTCTTCTTCGGTTAATAGCGGACGGCAAATGCTTTCTTTTGCAATTTCGGGTTCTATTTCTTTGCGCTTGTATTCCAATTCTTCAAGACGGATTTTCGTTGACGGGGTTATAATGCCTTGCTCAATAGCGGAAACAAGGTTGTCAATAGAACGATTTACCTCATTCAAGCGTTGCTTCAAATGCGGAATGACCGTATTCTCCTGCGTTTGGAACTCCATAAAATTGCGAGTCAGGTCGTTAATAAAAGCCTCGTCATTCAACTTCTGCCGAACTTCGGAAATAACGAGATCTTCAATCCAATCTTTTTTGATCGGCTTTTTATGACAATCGGTGTGCTTCTTTGCACTGGCGCATTTTTCAATGCCTATATCAACCATTGAGTCACCGTAGGCACGAAGCAGGAAGCAATCTCCGTCAATCCATTCTTCCGGTATTGCGAGATAACCGTCCGTATACTGTTCCTGTTCTTCGGGCGTACCGCAAATAACCATGCCGAGAATCGGAATGCGGCGGAAGTATGATTTCATTTGTTCCTGCCCGATAATTGACAGAGTACCTTTCCCGGAGTATTCCACAATACCGCGCTCGTTCAGCCGAGTAAGATAACGGTAACCGACAGACTTACTCATATCCATATAGGCGAGAATGTCTCCGAACTTCGGTGAATCTCCGTTGTGCTTCTTGATGTAACCGTTAATATAGTCAGCCATCATTTGCAGTTTGTTTTCATCTAATACTTTCATATCAACCTCATATAGTAACATTTTGAGCGTTTATTTGCGTTCTG
>DCGX01000036.1:0-9039 GCA_002315505.1 Ruminococcaceae bacterium UBA1767 | reverse complement strand
CATTTATCCTCTTGCCGTTTTGAATCGGCACAATGGATTTTGTCAATGCAGGCAGCGGTTACGAAATGGATGCTATTGCGGCGGTCATTGTCGGCGGAACATCAATGAACGGCGGCAAGGGTAATCTTTTAGGTGCGTTTATCGGTATGCTGATTATTGGTCTTATGAATAACATTCTGAATTCCATAGGCATTCCGACTTTCCTTTGTTAAGCCGTTAGGGGAGCTATCATTATTATAGCGGTGTTGATGCAGAAAAAAGAGAGATAACAGAGCAACTGAACAGATAAACTATGTAATAGTGTTTTATCGGCAAGGTCGAAAATAAAACCAACCGCCTTTAATTTTCTCTGTTAATGAGAATGTATCGCAAATATTTGCGAAAAGTGCTTTACAATATGAGAATAGTGTGCTATAGTAAAAATGTAAGGAGGGGGTTATGGGATTAACATATAACAAATTGTGGAAATTGCTTGTTGATAAAAAAATGAGCAAGGCAGATTTAAGAAAGAAAGCAAATATTTCTCCAAATACAATGACAAAGCTGAGACGTGATGAGGCTGTCAATATGAGTATTCTTTTCAGCATCTGCGATGTATTAGGCTGTAATCTGAGCGACATTATGGAATATACTCCTATGCAGGAAAATAAATTTTCCGATTTGCAAAAGAGAATGCTCAATGATGATGAGCTGTTAATGGTGAATGCCGCCGGGGACTACAGTATCAACGATGATAACAGGGAAATTGTACGAATGACAGAAATTGATAAGTTAAGAAGAGGCTGACAAAATGAAATCAAACAAAGAAATAAACAAGGTAGAAAAGATAGAGCTGGGAATCACAAAAGAGCATTTAAGAAAGCTCAGTGATGATGAGCTTAACAAGGTAGCAGGCGGATTTAATATACCCGATAACACTCCGGTTGCCGTTATTTGCCCCCCGGGATGCAAATACATTCAGAATGCCTGCAACTGCGATTGACAGAACAAAAAGAAGAGGATAAAATAAAATCAAACAAAGAAATCAACAAGGTAGAAAAGGTACAGCTGAAAATCACAAAAGAGATTGTTGAAAATCTCAGTGACGAAGAACTTGATAAGGTAACTGGTGGTATTTCAAATGCCGATGCAAGTATCAAAACACAAACAGATACTCCTGAAGATTCGGAAACAAATGCAACATGTAACAATGCTGATTTTATTGCACGGCGTTGATGTAATCGGAATTTTGAGAGGTGTTTCTGTTTCAACACAGAAGAATTGAATATCAATTTTAATTTATAATATTAAATGATATCAGACACAGAAATCAATAAGGCAGAAAATGTCATAAGGCTCAGTGATGATGATTTGAACAAAGTAACCGGCGGAGAATTTCCCGATTGGTTGAGAACAGTTGCAAAAGTTTTGGGCGAATCAATCATAAGCGTTTATATGCAAGGCGGTGGCGCAGCTGTTCTTAAGGAAGCGGAAAAAACTTTAGGCTCGGGTCATTGGGTTACAGCATTAGTTCGCAATGCTATTCATTGATTTGAATATGATGAAGGTTTATTGGGAAAATATAACAAAATAATTTGAAAAGGGTATAAAAATGTCAGACAATAAAGACATAAAGAACAAGCAGAAGCAAACTGAAATCACAAAAGACAGCGTGACAAAGCTCGGTGATCAGGAGTGGGATTAAAAACAACAGGTGAAAAATGATTTATCTTGACTACAGTGCGACAACACCTGTCGGCGATGCCGCAATAAGAGCAATTGCAGACGCTTGTAAAGCACCGGGAAACCCCAATTCCGTGCATAGTACAGGGCTTTCTTCGGCAAAAATGATTGAAGCGGACAGAGAAAACATACTGAAGCTACTGGGACTTGATTCCGAAATATTTGAGCTGATACCCACCTCGGGTGCAACCGAGGCGAATAATCTTGCATTAAAGGGTGTCTTTGAGCGTTTTTCACCAAAGGGTAAAAAGCACATCATTACAACACAGCTTGAGCATTCCTCAATTGCCGCACCCTTAAGCGCTCTGCAAAAAGCAGGGGCAGAGGTTGATTTTGCACCGTTGTTATCCGACGGAACAGTAGATATTGAAGGTCTGGAAAAGCTCATTCGGGAAAATACGCTTATTGTATCAATAGGTGCTGTTAACTCCGAAACGGGCATTCGCCAGCCCGTAGAGAAAATTGCAAGGTTCATAAAGGAAAAATATCCGTCGGTTTTGTTTCATACCGATGCCACACAGGCAATCGGTAAGGTAAAAAACGATTATTCCGATGTGGATATGCTTTCCTTTTCGGCACATAAATTTTACTGCTTCAAGGGTATCGGGGGACTGATTAAAAGAAAAAAGACAGTACTCATTCCCCAAATGAAGGGCGGCTCAAGTACAACAAAATTCCGTAGCGGCACCCCCTGCTCGGAGCTTATACATTCAATGAGTGCGGCTCTGTCCGATACTCTTTGCGACTTTGAAGCAAAATACGAGAGGGTCAAGAGGCTGAACTCTTATTTGAAAAACGAACTTGCAAAAATTCCAGATATAGTAATCAATTCAGCACAGAATGCCGTACCCCAGATATTAAACTTCAGCTATTTGGGAACAAAATCCGCAGATTTACAGCATTATCTGTCTGAAAATGAAATATTCATATCCACAGGAACTGCCTGTGCGGCACATACGGATATGTCAGCCGCAATACTGATGCTGACAGGTGACGAAGAAAAAGCAAAATCAAGTGTCCGTGTCAGCATAAGCTTTATGACAGAAATAGATGAGATTGAAAAACTCGTTAGATTAATGCACAATGCATAATTCATAATGCATAATTAAGCGGAGGGATGATGGAAAAGGATAATGTTGTTGTAGGTAAGAGTAAAATGTTTGCAATAAGGATTATCAGGTTGTATCAGTACCTTTGCAATGAGAAAAATGAGTATGTACTTTCAAAGCAATTGCTTCGCAGTGGCACAAGTATAGGAGCAAACATCAAAGAGGCAATCAGAGGACAAAGCAAACCGGATTTTGCTTCAAAAATGAATATTGCCCTAAAAGAAGCCTCCGAAACGGAATATTGATTAGAACTGTTATTTGAAACAGAGTATAAATAAATCCCAATATGACAGTATAGTAAATGACTGTATTGAATTGATAAAACTTTTAACAAGCATTGTAAAAACGACTTTTCAAAATACATAAACATCAATTAAAATAAAAAGGAGCACACATAATTCAATTATGCATTATGCATTATGAATTATGCATTTAATAGGATGGAACTAATCAGAATCACATCGGAAACCTGTTCCGCCTGCATAATCATGCGTGAGGTGATGCGTCGTGTTATGCCGGAATTTCCCGATTTTGAAATTGTTGACCTTGACCGCGAGCTTGACGAGGATGAGGTCAAAGCCATAAAGGACCCCTGCCATGTTCCGTTTTTAAAGTGCGGCGATAAGGAGCTTGAGGGAAGCTGTACAATGGATGCCTTGCGGGAATTTTTACAGAGTATTACAGCGGAGACATTAATAAAATGAGCGATATTTTCAGAAAGAAAAGCCTTGACAGAGTTAATTCCCCCGAAGACTTAAATCAATATATGAGGGTAACCAATCCATCGGTTTGGGCTACCCTTTTTTGCGTTATTCTGCTTTTGTCAAGTGCCGTATTCTGGGGTTTGACCGCAAAGCTTGAAACAACTGCAGATGCAGTTGCTGTAAGAGGCGAAAACGGAAATGTTTGTTATATCGGTGCAGATGATATTGCCGATGTCAAAATAGGTACAACCGTAAGAATAGGCAAAACAGAATACAGTGTTACCGAAATAGTACATGAAACTTTGTTTTCTGAAGATGTTTTAAACGACTATGAAATGACCCTTGCCGGATTTAAGAACGGAGAAACTGTTTATGCTGCAGCTCTCGACGGAGATTTGTTGAATACAAGCTCGGGGGCAGAGGTTGTTTTAGAAGAAATATCCCCTGTTTCCTTCCTTTTCGGCAGTGGAAATTGAGGTGCTCGGATGAAAAATCGGAATATTAAAGCACCTTTGTCAAAAAAAGTTGCAAGGGTGCCTGTTGTTATCCAGCTTGAGGCACTTGAGTGCGGAGCCGCTTGCCTTACAATGATATTGGCATATTATAATAAGTGGATTCCCCTTGAAAAGGTGCGTTTAGATTGTGGTGTCAGCCGTGACGGTTCATCTGCTGTCAATATCATAAAGGCCGCAAGAGCTTACGGTCTTGATGCCGGCGGATACAAATTTGAAGTACAGGATTTGAAGGAGGATGCAACCTTCCCGTGTATTATTCACTGGAATTTCAATCACTTCGTGGTGCTTGACGGTTTCAGGGGTAACAAAGCATATATTAATGACCCTGCAATGGGAAAATACTCGGTTACCATGGATGTATTCGACGAGTGCTTTACCGGTGTTTGTCTTATGTTTGAGCCGAGTGAGAGCTTTGTTCCGAGCGGCACAAAGAAAAGTCTGTGGGCTTTTTCAAAAAAGCGGATTGCAGGACTTCGCGTGCCTATTATCATTGCAGTGCTGTCTTCCGCGATTACTGCACTGATTAACTTGATTGCTCCTGTATTCAACCGCGTTTTTTACGACAGACTTTTAACCGGACTTAATCCGGATTGGGCAACTCCGTTTATTTTTGCCCTTTCATTGCTGTTCGGTGTACAGATAATAACAGAGTGTATTACCTCTTATGTAAATTTTCGTATTAACGGAAAAATGAGTATTGTGGGCAACCTTTCGTATATGTGGAAGGTGCTTCATTTACCCATGCATTTTTTCTCACAGCGTTATGTAGGTGATATAAATTCAAGGCGGAGCGGAAATGAGATAATTTCAAATACACTTGTAAATACCGTTTCTCCGTTATTTATTAACGGCATAATGATGCTGTTTTATCTTGTTGTAATGGCAAGATACAGCTTGGTTCTGACGGCTATCGGACTTTTATCCGTTGTTGCCAATATTTTTGTATCTCAATATATATCGGCACGGCGTGTAAACATTGACCGTGTGAGAGCAAGAGAAGCAGGTAAGCTTGCCTCTTCAACCGTTTCAGGCATTTCCATGATTGAAACCATTAAGGCAAGCGGTGCGGAGGAGGGCTTTTTTGAAAAATGGGCAGGAAACTTTGCTTCCCTGAACAGCATAACGCAAAAATTCACAAGAGAAAGTCAGGTGCTTGCATTTATTCCTTCGGTAATATCATCTGTCGCATCAAACCTCATGATAGCACTCGGCGTTTATTTTACGGTGTGCGGTAGCTTTACACTTGGTTCTGTAATCGCATTTCAGGGCTTTTTCACCGCTTTTATGAATCCAGTGAATTCTCTGATGACCGCAGGGGAGACAATACAGCAAATGCGTACCGGTATGGAACGTATCGACGATGTTATGGAATATCCGTCTGACGAAAACATCACGGATGTTGAATTCGATAAGGGTAATATCAAAAAGCTTTCGGGAAAGATTGAAATCAAGAATGTAACCTTCGGTTATTCTCCGTTGGCACAGCCGCTTATCAAGGACTTCTCAATGAATATCGAAAAAGGCAGCCGTGTTGCCTTTGTAGGAGCTTCGGGATGCGGAAAATCCACCCTTTCAAAGCTTATTTCGGGTATTTATTCTCCGTGGCAGGGTGAAATACTCTTTGACGGTAAAAAAATAAGCGAAATCGACCACTGTGTATTCACAGGTTCTCTTGCCGTTGTTGACCAGGATATAGTCATGTTTGAGGGAACTGTTGCAAATAATATTAAAATGTGGGATGGCTCAATAGAGGACTTTGAAATGATTTTGGCGGCAAAGGATGCCGATATGCACTTTGATATCGTTGCAAAGGACGGCGGCTACAGTCACAAAATCGTTGAGGGCGGCAAGGATTTTTCGGGAGGTCAGCGTCAGAGACTGGAAATAGCAAGAGTATTGGCTCAAGAACCGAATATAATAATTCTTGACGAAGCAACCTCCGCTCTTGATGCCGCAACGGAATACAAGGTTGTCAAGGCAATTAAGGACAGGGGTATTACCTGCATTGTTATTGCCCACCGTCTTTCCACCGTCAGAGACTGCGATGAAATCGTTGTTCTTGACAAGGGCACGGTAGTAGAGCGGGGGACTCATGAGGAGCTTTTGAAGCTCGGCGGCAGTTATGCTGAGCTTGTTACCAACGATTAAGGAGGCAGTGCTTTGAATTGCTTTGAAGAACAAATTGAAGCCTGCCGGAAAAACGATGAGGAGGCAATTAAAAACGCCTATCAATCGGCGGTTAACGCAGTTGTCGGTGAGAGCTTTTCCTTCTATGAAGCGGAAAGTGCAATCTCCACAATTTTAAGCTATTACAAAATAAAAGATGTAAAAATCTCCGATAAAATAACCGACGAAAATGAACGGATTGCCGAAATCTGCAGGGTATCGGGACTTATGCGGAGAAAAGTAAAGCTGACAGAGGGCTGGTATAAAAATGCCTTTGGTGCATTCCTTTGTTGCCTTAAAGACACAAACGAATATGTTGCCGTTATTCCCGACAAATTCGGAAAATATGTTTTTTACGATACCGCATCTCACAGGGAAAGACGGCTTAACCGCAAAACCGAAAAACTGCTGTCTGTTAATGCATTATGCTTTTACAGAAGCTTTCCGAGATGTAAATTAACCTTCGGAGATGTGATTAAATTTGCCGTATCATCATTGAATGCTGTTGATTATATCATCACTTTTATTTTACTCGGAGTAGCAACGGCGTTAGGACTGTTAATGCCGAAATTAAGCAGTTATCTGTTTTCTCAGGTCATCAGTGAAGGTGATGTTACTCTGTTGTTCAGTACGGTGACCTTTATCGTTGCATTAAGCATTTCGATTTTGTTTTTGGATTCCGTAAAAACACTTTTCAACAACCGCATTTCCGTAAAAATAGATGCAACGATGCAAAACGCTTCTATGATAAGGGTGCTGTCTCTTCCGACGGAATTCTTCAGACAGTATTCCACAGGTGAATTATCAATGCGTATGGAATTGATAAACAGCGTTTTTTCAGGTGTCATTATTACCTGCTTCGGAACCGTTCTTTCGGGAGTGTTTTCCATTGCATACATAACGCAGATATTCCGCTTTACCCCTTCTCTTGTAGTACCGTCGGTTTGTGTAATTGCGGCAAATATTTTGTTTTCTCTGTATGCCACTATACGTCAAACTAAAATTGCCCGTATGCAGATGGAGGCGGCATCAAAGGCAAACGGCAAGTCCGTTGCCATTATTTCCGGCATACAAAAAATAAAAATGTCCGGCTCGGAAAAAAGAATGTTTGCCGGCTTTAGCGAGGATTTTTCAAAACAGGCAAAGCTACTGTATAATCCGCCGTTTTTCAATAAATACAGCACGGTTATTGCGACTGCAATTTCCATTGTGGGTACACTTGCAATTTATTATGTTGCACTGAAGGGCAACATAAGGGTTGCGGATTATTATGCTTTCCAGACCTCATACGGTATGATTACCGCCGCATTTACGGGATTTGCAACAATTGCATTGGAAATTGCAAACCTGAAGCCGTCAATGGAAATGATAAAGCCGATTCTTGAAACATTGCCGGAGGATGTTTCAAATACATATTCCGTAAGCAAGCTTTCGGGAAATATAGAAATGAATAATGTATCCTTTAAGTATTCAGACAACTCTGTGAATGTTATTGACGATTTTTCTCTCCAAATAAAATCCGGCGAATATGTTGCAATTGTCGGAAAAACGGGATGCGGAAAATCTACACTTATCCGTTTGCTTTTGGGATTTGAAAAGCCTCAACACGGTTCAATTTATTACGACAATATGGACTTGAATACCCTTGATAAGCGTTCACTCAGACGGAAAATCGGTACGGTAATGCAGGACGATAAGCTTTTTTGCGGGGAGATATATTCAAATATTGTAATATGTGCACCCACACTAACAATGACCGATGCATGGGAGGCTGCTGAAATTGCCGGTGTAGCCGATGATATAAGGAATATGCCCATGGGAATGCATACTGTTATTACCGAGGGCGGAGGCGGAATTTCGGGAGGACAGAGACAACGCCTTGCAATTGCGAGAGCAATTGCACCGAAGCCGAAAATTCTGATTTTTGACGAAGCCACATCCGCACTTGATAACATAACGCAGAAAAAGGTTTCCGAAGCACTTGATAAGCTGAATTGCACAAGAATCGTCATTGCACACCGACTGTCAACAATACGGCACTGCGACCGCATTCTTGTGATGGACAAAGGAAAAATCGTTGAGGAGGGTACATACGAGGAGCTTGTTGACAGGCAGGGGATTTTCTCGGAGCTTGTTGACAGACAACGACTTGATAAATGAGTCTATAATGACAAAAGGCGATGTAAAAAAGTCTGACTTTTTCAATCACAATCAAGGGGGATAAAATGAAAAGAACACTTCCCGCAGTTTTTACCGTTGAAGACAGATATGAAATTCTCATACCGACCGAGACACCGTCTCTTATGTGGATTGAGGTCGGAGGAGAGGTTTTCTGCGACGAGATAAACGGTGTTATGCGTTCTTCAGTAGAGGTGCATAGAATTGAGCTGCCGAAGGCCATTCTCGACAGAGAAAAAAACTACACTGTCGTTGAGAGGGTCATTATTGAACGTGGACCGTATTTCCCGACCTCCGATGCGGAACAAAGGACAGCTTATTCCTTCAGACCGTGCAACAAGCCGACACTCCGTGCCTTCTGTATGTGATTGCACTTTGATAAAACTTTGATAAAACTCAATCAGCGCATATTCTGTTTCAATCTTCCGACCAACTGTCTGTATTGATGCGCGGCAATACGTCGGATATATCCAAACGGTCAGCCATGTTGCGGTCAGCCGCTTCTTTCGCTGTGCCGCCTTGCACGGCATCCATAATCATGGAAACGGCTCTATTGGCTATTTCATATTTATTATTTTCCGTCATTGAATGCATATTTCGGCTTCCCAGTAAGACAAAAGGACCTAACTGTTAAAGGTTAGATCC
>DCGX01000025.1:11122-19724 GCA_002315505.1 Ruminococcaceae bacterium UBA1767 | reverse complement strand
TTTCACATATGACGATTCGGGTACTTCGGAATGTCCGGTTACATACTGTGCATATGGTGACGGTGAGGTTGTAATCAATGGCGGTGTTTCAATTTCACCGAAGGATTTTGTGAAGGTTACGGACGAAAATGTTCTCCGAAGATTTACAAAAAAAGCACAGAAAAAAATTGTATGCTATGACCTTAAAAATATCGAAGTAACAGCTGAAGATTACGGCAAAATTTATGCAATAGGCTCGTATAACACGGCGGCAAAATATACAGGTGACACAACAGGCCCGTTGTACAGTGAGCTATTTGTGAATGACACAAGAATGACGGTTGCACGTTATCCGAATGAGGGATATCTCAAAACAGGCGAAGTTGTTTCCGAGGGGGAACAAAGGGAGGATTCAAACCATCAGTTGCATGATTACTGGAATACAATCGTGAATCCGAGAAGTGATGTTTATAAAGTCAGCTCAAGTCTTGCAAAAAGAATTAATTCGTGGCAGACTCTTGACGATGTGTGGATGTTCGGCTTCTGGAAATACGATTGGGCAGACGCCTCATCACCGATAGGTGAGTTTGATTACACAAATAAAACCATTTCACCGAAGTATGTAAGTATGTTTGGTGCAAAACAGGATGCTCCGTATTATTTCTTTAACATTCTTGAAGAGCTTGACACAGAGAATGAATGGTATCTCGACAGAGAAAACGGAATTATTTATCTTTACCCGTCAGATGATTTTGAAAATGCAACAGTTGACCTTTCACTTACAACAAAAAATATCGTCGACGGAAAGGTTGATTATATCACCTTTGACGGACTTACCTTCAAAGGCACACGCAGTGACGCAATCAATCTCTTAGGCAGAAGTATTACGATTAAAAATTGTCTTGTAAAAAATGTTGCAGGTAATGCGATTGTTCTCGGCGGTCAGGACAACCTTGTCAGCGAATGTGAAATTACGCATACAGGCAAGGGCGGAATTTATCTCAGCGGTGGCGATACGGCAAAGCTAATCAGCGGCAACAATCGTGCGGACAATAATCTTATTCACGACTGGTCAGATATTTATCAGACCTATCAGCCTGCCGTTACGCTTAGCGGTGTCGGAAATTACTGCACGCACAACGAAATTTATAATTCACCGCACGAGGCAATTACCTTCAGCGGAAACAATCACACAATCGAATACAATGTTATTCACGATGTTTGTCTTCTGACAAGTGATGCAGGTGCAATTTATGCAGGCAGACATTGGGACTGGTACGGCAATAAAATTAATTATAACTGCGTTTACAATCTCGGCTCAAACGGATTCACTCCCGATGGAATTTATCTCGACGACGCACTTTCGGGACAGATGGTTTACGGCAATCTGATTATTAATGTTCCGAAAAACGGAATTCTTGCAGGTGGCGGACGTGACAATGATATCCGCAATAACGTGATTATCAATACAGGTGATTATGGAATTCAGTATGACCAGCGTGCTATTGATTGCATTTATGAGGGCTGGTTCCATGACTATTCGGGTGAAAACGGCGGAATGTGGCAGAATCTTTTCAATTCTCCGTGGCAGAGCGAAATATGGCAGGAAGCATTTCCGCAGATGAAGGATTTTATCACAGATTTTTCGAGAACAGACGAAGCAGGCTTTGTGGCAAACCCTGCAAACAATATTGTTACAGATAATATTCTTGTCAATGCAGAAGGTAGCTTTGGTAAAGTCGGAGAAAAAGTAATTAAATACAGCACATTTGAAAATAATGCAGTGTTTAAATTAACAAAGCAAAATAAGATTTTCACCGATTGCAAAAACGGAGACTACTCCCTTTGCGAAAACAGCAAGGCACTCGAAAAGGTTAAAAATTTTGAACCGCTTCCGATTTCAAAAATGGGAAGATATTAAACAAAAATAATTAAAATTTGCGGTGATTTTGTGGGCAAAAATTTATCCGAAATGACACTTGAAGAATTGTGGGAATTGTTCCCGATAATTTTAACTGAATATAATCCGTCGTGGGCGGAATGGTACAGCGAAGAAGAAAAATTTCTGAAAAGTATTCTTCCGCTCGATGCAAAAATTAATCATATCGGCAGTACGGCAATTAAAAATATTTGGGCAAAACCGATTGTGGATATTATGATTGAAATGCCGAAGGAAACGGATTTTGAACAAATAAAAAGTATTATGTACGATAACGGTTACCGTTGTATGTGCGAGGAAGAAAAAAGAATTTCATTCAACAAAGGCTATACGGAAAACGGCTTCGCAGAAAAAGTTTTTCATTTGCATTTCCGATATTATGATGATAATGATGAAATTTATTTTCGTGATTATTTAATTAAAAATCCTGATGTTGCGATGGAATATGAAGCACTGAAATTACTTTTGTGGAAAGCATTTGAACACGACAGAGATGGCTACACTTCGGCAAAAACAGATTTCGTTAAAACGTACACTTTAATTGCAAAAACAGGCAAATGAAAAAGTATATGAATAGGAGAAGAAAAATGATAGTAAGATTTTTGACACAAAAAGATATACAGGAGCACGATAAGGTTTCGTCACAGGCATTCTCGATTGCGTGTGACATCAACGATAAGGATTCTGTCCTGCCGTGTGAAAAGGTTCTCGGCGCATTTGATGATGATAACAAAACTCTTTTCGCAGACCTTGAATTAAACGAGTGGAAATGTAATTACGGTGAAAAAATTCTTACCTGTGCCGCCGTTGGCGGAGTTGCCGCAAAGCCCGAGCATCGTGGCAAGGGTGCGGTAAAAGAGCTGTTTAATTTTTTGTTTGATATGAACGAATATGACGTAAGCATTCTTTATCCGTTTTCAGAGGAGTATTACAGGAAGCTCGGCTACGAGGAGGTCGGAAAATCTATTGAAGCGACCATTCCTTTTGCGGAGCTTCGCAAAATAAAAAGAAATAACGATGTCACTCTTTATGACGGAGCAGACACCGAAAAGCTGTTGAAAATTTATAATAATTGTGCGAAGAAATATAATCTCAGCTTTGTGCGTGAAAACGTAAATGAATATTCAGACGAGCCGTATCTCTCAAAAAAATATACGTACATATGGAAAGAAAATTCGTACGCAACTATTATGATTGACAGAGAAAAAAGTCTTGTAAATGTCAGCGAAATTTATTTTGATTCGTGTGAATCATTGCTCGGGATTTTAGGTTTTTTGCGAAACTTTGAGGGCAATCAGAATGCGGTTTGTTTCTTGAAAATTCCGTGCAATTCACCGATATTAAATTTTGTTTGCGATACTAAAAATTGTAATATAAAAATGTACAATACAGGCTCGGCAAGAATATTAAACATCGAAAATGTATTGAAGGCACATAAATATCCGCAGGAAAAAGGCGAGTTTACAATTCGGATTTGTGATGAAATTTTCTGCGTAAATTATTGCGAAAAAAATGTTGAAATTCTGAAAAAAAACGATGCAGATCCTGACGTGATTATGGACATAAATATTGCATCAAAAATTCTTCTGAGCGGTGTGGAAAATGCAGAGTATTTGCCGGACATTGAAATTAAAAATTCTGATTCGGATTTCTTTAAAGCGTTCCCGAAGGTGACCGCATTCTTTACAAACGAATATTAAAAAATAAACGGGGCTCAGACGAGCTCCGTTATCTTTTCTGCATATCTTACGGTTTCCATTGCATCGGCGGCATAATGGTCTGCACCTATTTGCTCTGCGTATTCTTTGTTTAAAACCGCACCTCCGACTACAATTTTACAATCGGGTATTTCCTTGTGAACAAGTTTAATTGTTTCTTCCATCGCAGGAACTGTTGTCGTCATCAGCGCACTTAATCCGAGCAGGGGAGCACCGCATTTTTTGATTGTATCTGCAATCGTTTTCGGCTCAACATCCTTGCCTAAATCAATAACGTCAAAGCCGTAATTTTCAAGAATTAATTTAACAATGTTTTTGCCGATATCATGGATATCACCTTTAACTGTTGCAATGACAAATTTGCATTTTTTAGCGTCTGAATTTTCTCCGCCCGGCATTTGAGATTTGATAATTTCAAACGCACATCCTGCAGACTCGGCACTCATTAAAAGCTGAGGAAGAAAGACGGTTTTCTTTTCAAAGCCTTCACCGACTATGTTCAGAGCGGGAATAATTTCGTTGTTCACAATGTCGAGCGAATCAACCTCTCCGAGCAGCTTTTCCGTTATCTCGGCTGCCTCTGTTTTAAGACCTTTTATAATTGCTTTCTGAAGGTCGGATGCGTAAGTATTCTGATTGTTTTTTTCAACCTTTACGGTTGCGGAATTAACTTCGATTTTTGAAGCAAAGTCAATGTATTCAAGACAGCTTGAGTCAAGCTCACGAAGAGCTCTGTAAGCAAAATATGTCTTCATCATATCGTATGAATACGGATTCATTATCGCACCGGAAAGTCCGTTTTCAAGGGCAAGTGCAAAAAATGTGCTTGTAACTGCATCACGATTCGGAAGTCCGAACGAAATATTTGAAACACCTAAAACCGTATGACATCTGAGATTGTTACGAATATATTTTAATGCGCCGAGAGTGGTCATTGCGGCACTGTCACTTGCACTTACTGTCATTGCAAGCGTGTCGAAAATTATATCTTTTTTATCAATTCCGTATTCCTTTGCAGCTGCAAGAATCTTCTTTGCAATTTCAACTCTGCCTTGAACTGTATCGGGAATTCCGTTTTCGTCAAGAGTCAATGCAACTACAACGCCGCCGTATTTTTTAACGAGCGGAAAAACTGAACGCATACTTTCTTCTTTGCCGTTTACGGAGTTGACCATCGCTTTTCCGTTGTAACGACGAAGTGCTTTTTCCATCGCAGTTGTGTCTGAGGTGTCAATCTGTAACGGCAAATCCGTAACTGTCTGCAATTCGCAAATGCAGGTTTCGAGCATAGTCGGTTCATCAATTTCGGGAAGACCGACATTGACATCGAGAATATGAACACCCTGTTCCTGCTGATTGATTCCCTCGTTGAGAATATATTTTATATCATTTTCCTTAAGTGCCTGCTTGAATCTTTTTTTGCCTGTCGGATTAATTCTCTCACCGATTAAAACCGGTTGATTTTTAAATTCAACAGCGTGAGAATATGAAGACACCCAGGTGATATTTTTCTGCTTGATTTCTTTGGGCAAAATGCCGTTTGTTTTCTTGACAAGCTCGCAGATATATTCGGGAGTTGTTCCGCAACAACCGCCTGCAAGACGAACACCCTTTTTGACAGCTCTGCTCACTTCTGTTGCGAAGCTTTTTGCTTTTACATCAAAAACGGTTTTCCCGTTTTCAACTCTCGGAAGTCCTGCGTTAGGCTTAAAAAGGACAGGGAGAGAGGAGCATTTCAAGTATTTCTCCACAACGGGCATAAGTGCTTTGGGACCGAGCGAACAATTGACACCGATTGCATCAACACCGAGTCCCTCGAGCATTGAAATCATAACCTCGGGTGTTGCGCCCGTCATCATTTTTCCGTCATCACCGTAGGCATTTGAAACGAAAATCGGCAGGTCGCAATTCTCCTTTGCGGCAATAACTGCAGCTTTGGTTTCGTAGCAATCTGTCATTGTTTCAATCATAATTAAATCAGCACCGTATTTTTCACCGAGCTTAACCGACTTTGCAAAAACCGAGATTGCATCTTCAAAATCGAAGTCACCGTAAGGCTTTAAAAGTCTGCCGATTGTTGATACATCAAGTGCAACAAATTTCGGCTGAGCTGACTTGCTTTTTTTCATCGCAGTGCGAACATTTTTTATTGCATTTTTTATAATTTCTTCAAGCTCTTTTTCATCGAAATTCAGCACGTTTGCGCCGAAAGTATTTGCGCAGACAACGTTACTGCCTGCGTCAAAATAATCACAATGAATTTTTACAACTTCATCCTTGTGGGTGATGTTCCATCTTTCGGGTCTTTCACCGGGCTTAAGACCTGCGGCCTGCAAAAGTGTGCCCAGACCACCGTCGAGATAAACTATATTATCCTTCATGTATTCACGAATTGTCATGTCATTTTCTCCCTTGTATTCCGATGATTGCCGTAACTGATTTTGATGGTGACATCAAGAGGCTGTCGTTTAATGTGACACCGATATTTTTCGGGCATTCAAGCACGTTGAAAATATCCTTTTGTATGTCGAGTGATAAATCTCCGTAGCCGGGGCTGAAGCGTGGCTTCAGTAAAAATTCTTCGCTCATTTCTTCATTGAAGCTGTTGCAAAGACTCTCAACTCTTTCAGCACCGATTGCTTGAAAAACAAGTGCCCTTGACGGAGAAATTTTATTGTATTTTTTAATCAATCTGTCGATTTCAATTCCGATTGTTGCAGAGAATAAAATTATTTTTTCACATCCGTCAAGATTCCTGCGGAGTGATTCTGAATTTGTTTTTGCAAAGCCTAAATCAATTTCATTTTCTGTGAATTTTACGTCAAAAAATCTGTAACAAATTTTGTAAAAAAGTTTATCTTTAACCTCAGAAAGACATTCGTCAACGAGCGGCAATTCGCAATCGTTTTTGCATCCTGCATAGCGAAGAATTTCCGCCTTGTTAATCGGTATTTCCGTATAATTTTTCTGAAGTAAAATGTTCATAATTTATCCTATAATATCGGAAAGATTTGACTGGATTTTCTGCGCAATGTCGGGCTTGTTCATCGAGTAAACGTGAACATTCTTGATGCCGTTTGCGTAAAGGTCGATAATCTGGTCGGTTGCATATGCAATACCTGCCTGCTTCATTGCGTCGGGATTGTCACCGAATTTGTCGACGAGTGCCTTGAATCTCTGTGGCATAAATGAGCCGGAAAGATTGATTGCACGTTCAACCTGCTTTGCGTTTGTGATGGGCATAATTCCCGGAATAACCGGAACGGTAATTCCTGCTTCACGGATTTTATAAAGGAAATTATATAACAGATTGTTGTCAAAGAACATCTGCGTTGTGAGAAAATCACAGCCTGCGTCAACCTTTTCTTTAAGATGCATGATGTCTTCCTTCTGATTGATGCTTTCCTGATGTACCTCGGGGTAACAGGCTCCGCCGATGCAGAAATCTCCGTCACTTTCTTTCAATTCCTGTACAAGCTGAAGAGCATAGTTATAGTCCCATTCTTTTCTGTCGGAATTCATAAGCTCGGGAGTTAAATCGCCACGAAGAGCCATGACATTTTTAATGCCCGCTTTTTTCATATCTTCAATGCGTTCTTTAACCGTTACTTTTGTTGATGAAACACAGGTAAGATGTGCCAATGTCGGCACACCGTATGTATCGCTTATATTTTTTGCAATGTCAAGTGTGTATCTGCTTGTTCCGCCGCCTGCACCGTAGGTTACACTGACAAAGCTCGGGTTGAGCTTCGCAATTTCCTGTGTTGCTTCCTTAACGCTTTCAAATGCAGTATCTGTTTTAGGTGGGAATACTTCAAAGGACAAAAGCAATTTGTCCTGCTTTAAAATTTCTGATATTTTCATGGCTTTGCCTCCCTCTTTTAGAATTATATCACTTTTGCAGGATTTCTTCAACTGATTTTATGAAATGAATTAATAAAACAAATTTTATTTTTTAGTTTTATATTGATATTGAATTTTTTGTTTTGGGTGGTATAATTATCTTAAAGGAGTGATTAGTTATGAACATTACAAATGATATTAAATATGTTGGTGTTAATGACCATAATATTGATTTATTTGAGGGACAGTATATAGTTCCTAACGGAATGGCATATAATTCATATGTAATTATCGACGAGAAAATTGCCATTATGGACACCGTTGATATTAATTTCACACATGAGTGGCTTGATAATCTTTCAGCCGTACTCGGCAAAAGAAAGCCCGACTACCTCATTGTTCAACATATGGAGCCCGACCATTCCGCAAACATTCAGAATTTCCTCAAGGTATATCCCGACACAGTTGTTGTTGCAAATTCAAAGACATTCAAGATGATTGACAACTTTTTCGGCGAGGGACTTTGTGAGAATACTCTTGAGGTTAAAAACGGCGAAAGCCTTACACTCGGCAAGCACGTGCTTACCTTCGTATTTGCTCCGATGGTTCACTGGCCTGAGGTTATGGTTACTTATGATTCAACGGACAAGGTTCTTTTCTCTGCTGACGGCTTCGGCAAGTTCGGTGCATTGGATGTTGAAGAGGATTGGGCCTGCGAGGCAAGAAGATATTATATCGGTATCGTAGGAAAATACGGTGCACAGGTACAGGCATTATTGAAAAAAGCGGCTGAGCTTGATATCGAAACAATTTGTCCGCTTCACGGACCTGTTCTTACAGAGAATCTCGGTTATTATATCGGACTTTACAATACATGGAGCTCATACGGTGTTGAAACAGACGGTATTTTGATTTGCTACACTTCCGTTTACGGCAATACGAAGAAGGCTGTTGAGCTTCTTGCAGATAAACTCCGTTCAAAGGGTTGTCCGAAGGTAGTTGTGAATGACCTTGCACGTTGTGATATGGCTGAATGTGTTGAGGATGCTTTCCGCTATGGCAAAATAGTTCTTGCAACAACCACTTACAATGCAGATATTTTCCCGTTTATGCGAGAATTCAT
>DCGX01000025.1:0-11075 GCA_002315505.1 Ruminococcaceae bacterium UBA1767 | reverse complement strand
GCTCATGGGCACCTCTTGCGGCAAAAATTATGAAGGAAAAGCTCTCAGGCTGCAAGAATATAACATGGACAGAGAATAATGTTAAAATTGTTTCTGCTATGAACAGCGAGAATAAGGAACAGATTGAAGCTCTTGCAGATGAGCTTTGCAGAGAGTATATCGAGCGCAACCCCGATAAGGCTAATAAGAATGACCTTACGGCACTTTTCCGTATCGGATATGGTCTTTATGTTGTAACATCAAATGACGGCAAGCAGGATAACGGACTTATCGTTAACACAGTTACACAGGTTTCCGATAATCCGAACAGAATTGCTGTTAATATCAATAAAGCAAACTATTCTCACCACGTAATCAAGCAGACGGGTGTTATGAATGTTAACTGTCTTTCAGTTGAAGCACCATTCTCTGTTTTTGAGGCATTCGGCTTTGTAAGTGGCAGAAACAAGAATAAGTTTGAAAATTGCAATCCGTCACGTTCGGATAACGGACTTGTTATTCTTCCGAAATATATCAATGCCGCAATCTCATTGAAGGTTGAGGATTACGTTGACCTCGGCTCGCACGGAATGTTTATTTGCTCTATCACAGAGGCTCGTGTAATGAGCGACAAGGAAACAATGACCTACACATACTATCAGAATAATGTTAAGCCAAAGCCACAGACAGAGGGTAAGAAAGGCTATGTATGTAAGGTTTGCGGATATATTTACGAAGGCGATGAGCTTCCTGATGATTTTGTTTGCCCGTTGTGTAAGCACGGTGTGGTAGACTTTGAACCAATACAGTAAAGGAGGGTAGTTTATGAAATACGTTTGTCCTTGCGGTTATGTTTATGACCCCGAATTGGGCGATCCCGAGAACGATATTGCTCCGGGTACAGCATTCGAGGATCTTCCGGAGGAGTGGGCATGCCCGACCTGCGGACTTGACAAGAGTGCATTTGACCCTGAATAATTCAGAAATTTTATATCAACACCGTCCATAATCGGACGGTGTTTTTTTGTGAAAAATTGCTATTGACAATAGAACATTTGTTCGATATAATATAAGCATAATTTACAGGAGGGTAGAATATGTCTGAAAAATTGAGAATATATGCGGCCATTGATTTAAAGTCATTCTATGCCTCCGTTGAATGCTGTGAACGTGGACTTGAACCGCTGACTACAAATCTTGTTGTCGCTGACGAAAGCAGAACGGAGAAAACAATCTGTCTTGCGGTTTCGCCTGCGTTAAAGAGCTTCGGTGTGCCCGGCAGACCGAGATTGTTCGAGGTTGTTCAGAAGGTTAAGCAGATTAATGCCGAGAGGAGGATGAAAATTCCGAATCGAACCTTTGAGGGTTCATCACATCATTATGAAGAGCTGATGAAAAATCCGGCACTTGAGTTGTCATATATTGTCGCTCAACCGAGAATGAGATTGTATATGCAATACAGCACGAGAATTTACGGGATTTATCTTAAATATGTTTCGCCCGAGGACATTCACGTTTATTCGATTGACGAGGTGTTCATCGAGCTGACAAATTATCTCAAGCTCTATAAATGCACCGCAAAAGAGCTTACGATGAAAATTATAAACGATGTTTATGCGAATACGGGTATAACCGCAACGGCAGGACTCGGCACGAATCTTTATCTTTGCAAAATTGCGATGGACATTGTTGCCAAGAAAATGAAACCTGATGAAAACGGCGCCCGAATTGCAGGACTTGATGAAAAACGATACAGAAAGCTGTTGTGGGAACACAAACCGCTGACGGATTTCTGGAGAGTCGGCAGGGGAATTTCAAAAAAATTAGAGGAATACGGAATGTACACGATGGGTGATGTTGCCCGTTGCTCAATCGGAAGGCCGTCGGATTTTTATAACGAGGATTTGCTTTATAAATTATTCGGTGTGAATGCGGAATTGCTGATTGACCATGCATGGGGATGGGAACCATGCACCATTTCGCAGATAAAAGCATATAAGCCGACAACCAACAGCCTTAGCTCGGGACAGGTGCTCAAGGAGCCGTACACGTGCGATAAAGCGAAGCTGATAGTACGTGAAATGACGGAATTGCTCGTGCGTGACCTTGTGCGAAAAAGACTTGTCACAGACCAGCTTGTGTTGACGATTTGCTACGATATTGAGTGTCTTACGAATCCCGAAATCAAGAAGAAATACACGGGAACTGTTACTAAAGATTACTACGGCAGAAGTGTGCCTAAGCACGCTCACGGAACGGAAAATCTGACAAGGCATATGTCTTCGGCAAAGGTGATTGTGGATGCGGTTATGAGGCTCTATGACAGGATTGTCAACAGGGATTTGCTTGTACGCAGAATTTATGTTGTGGCAAATCACGTTTCTTATGAGGATGATATAAAGACAACAGAGAGCTATGAACAGCTTGATTTGTTTACGGACTATGAGGCAATTCAGAAGAAAAAGGAAGAGGAAAACAAACTGCTCGAAAAAGAAAAAAATCTTCAGTATGCTGTGGTTCAGATTGAGGAAAAGTACGGCAAAAATGCAATACTCAAGGGCATGAATTTAGAGGAGGGTGCAACATCCATTGAACGAAATAACCAGGTCGGAGGTCACAGAGCATAATGGGAAAATATGACGATATGCTGACGATGCCTCATCATCAGTCCGCAACAAGACCGCATATGTCGCTTGAAAATCGTGCCGCACAGTTTGCACCGTTTGCGGCATTGACAGGCTACGGCGATGAGGTCAGTGAAACACACCGACTTACAACAAAAAGAATTGAGCTTGACGAGAATGCCAAGGAGCTGATTAATACAAAGCTGTTGATGCTGCAGGATTGCATTGAGGAAAGGCACGTCGTGTCGATAACATATTTTGTGCCCGATAGTAAAAAAGAAGGCGGAAAATACAGTACAGTAACTGCGGCACTGAAAAAAATAAACATCATAAGCAGAGAGCTTACGATGTCAGATTCAACAGTAATACCGATAAATGAAATTGTTGCCGTAACAGGAGATATATTCAAATTCACAGATATTGAAACAGTATGAAAAGAAGCCCGTCAATTGACGAGCTTCTGATTTTTTAATTATTCTTCAACGTTATCCTTTGTTTCAGGATTGTCCCAGTCAAATGAGAAGTTCTCAGTTGATGAGTAGTCGAATGAAAGCGGAACATCTGCGCCGATATCAGCAAGAGTGCCAACACCTGTAACTGCGGTTTCAACCTTTACTTCACGGCTGAGCTCGAGTTTAACAATATGGTCAACAGTGTTTGTTGCGCCTTCCTTTGTCTTGTTAACAGTAGCCTTGATTGTGCCGACACCGTATGTAGCACTGTAATCCGATACTGTCATAACGTTGCTTACAACGTCAAAATTCTTAAGAATATCTTCATCGTTGCTGATTTTGTAGAGCTTACCGTAAATGCTCTTAGCCTGCTCGGGATCCTTTTCACCATTAAGGTTAATGATGATTGTGTATGTCTTATCGGCATCGTTGTTTGTAACATATGCTGAACGAACATCGGAAACAAGGAGCTTTTCGAGCTTGTCAACACCATTTGCAGGAAGGATTTTTGCTGCCGGCTCACCATATGCTGTTTCCTCACCGAAGCCTTCCTTTGTTACCAAATCTGCAACAGTCTTGAAAGCGGCCTTAAGGTTTGAATTCTCACACTCAGCACCTCTTGCCTTCTGATCCATACCATAGCTGATAGCAGGATTGTTTGCGTTTGCTTCTGCAAGAAGGTCATTGAATCTTTCAACGATTTCAGCCTTTGTTGTCGGCATAACGGAAATATACTTATCTTCTTCCTCATCGTCTGTAGCCGCATTACAGGCACAAAGTGAGAATACCATAAGTATTACAGTAAGAAGTGAAATTACTCTGATAAATTTTTTGTTCATGGATAATCTTCTCCTCAATTTTCATAGTGAAAGTTGTTTACCAAGTGATTATAACATATATACTGAAAAAATCCAATACTTTTTTAAAAAATAATCATATTCCCTGCTCATCGAACATATAAACAGCTTCAAGAGCAATCTTTAAGCCGATTTCGATGGTTTTCGGGTCAAGGTTATCCTCTGTATCAAGACGTGTATGATAGTAACGTGCAGGTGACGGGTCCATAGCTGTGAATGCTGCTGCGGCAACGCCTGCCTGAGAAGCGGCTGCTGCGTCGGTTGAGCCAAGCTCGATAGCCTTTATAGGAACATCGTAGCCGACATTCTTTGCAGCCTTCTGAAGGAGCTTTGCAACTCTTGTATCGTTCTTAACAACGCCTGTCATATCCTTGTCATAAATAGCCATGAACTCGTGCTCACGAACTGTGTCAAATGCGAGGAAGATAGTCTGTACGTCTTTTTCGTTCTTAAATTCATCTGCATGAGCCTTCATATATGCCTTTGTACCACGAAGACCTGCTTCTTCACCACCGCAAAGAGCACAAACAACCTCTGTGTTTTCAAAACGGATATCGTTAGCTGAAAGGAATTTCTGAACTGCTGCTGAAACAAAACAACCGGAAAGGTCATCATTTGCGCCCATAACAGGACGACCGTAGTTGCAGAACATAACGGCTGCACCCATAACAGGGATTGTAACATAAGTGATAACTGCGATTATTTTAAGTGCAAGGTTATCGCCCTGCCATACAATGCCGTTATTGGCACCGACTGCAATTACTGCATAAATACCGCCGCCGATGTTAAGAAGAAGTGCTAAAACGGCTGTGAGAATGATACCGAGAACAGCGAAGTGACCGCCGTGGTATGTATAAGTCCACTCAAAAGCTGAATCTGTGTGACCTGCGATGATGATTCTCTTTTTAGTTTCGCCCGTAGCCTTACGAACGCCGATAACATTACCTGATGTTTTTTTCGGGAAGAAAATGTCAAGTACGGGTAAATAGAAAATAAATTCAGTAACGATGAAGAAAAGCTCTAAGCCTGCAAGAACAATTGATACAACGGGAAGACCGAATGTAAATGCAATGTTTGCAAGGAGAATGAGAACTGCTCCGAGCGGAACCCATGCCATAAATGCCTTGTCTGAGCATTTATATTCTTCTCTTGTTACTGTGTCGCAGGAGGTCTCAAGCTCTTTTTTCATATATTCCTGAGCTTTTGTTTCTGCTTCACTGCCTACGGGACGAGGACCGAAGGACTTACAGATTGTCTTAATCTGTTTGATGGCATAATTAGTGTAAAGCCTTGCCTCCGAGTCGTATTTTGCTACGCTTTCTTGTGGTCTCATTTATAAACCATTCCTTTCAGAATAAAAATTATTTCAAGTCATTGTTGACAATGACAAAATAAACGAATAAAATATATTTATGATAAACACAAAGGACTGAAAAAATATGAATAAAAAATTTACGTCAAGGGTAATTAAAGCTATTTTCCTCGAATGTGTGATGCTCATTGTTACAATCACGGCAATCGGAGGAGCTGTGATTGCTCATAACGAATTTAAGTCAACTGCATATACTGGTACAAAAACAGAAAATGAGGTGACTTCAACGAAATCGGACAAAATTGAAAATACAACATTTACTATACCTGCATCCACAACAACCACACAACCGACAGTTAATGAGGATTATGAATATGCATATGCAGGCTTCAATCCTCAGATAATTGACCCGAATGTCAACATTTCAAAAATTCTTCTCAACACAGATTACATTCTGCCCGATAATTACAAGCCTGTGCTTGCAGAAGCAGTAGAAGGCTCGGATGTTGAATTGGATGCACGTGTTGCTCCGTATTATCAGGCAATGTACGATGCTGCTGCAAAGGAAGAAATTCTTTTAACTCCGTATTCGGGATATCGTTCGCTTGAACGTCAGAAAACAAATTTCGAGGCCCGTATCTCACAGTATATGGATGAGGGTATGGACAAAAAAGAAGCAACAATCGAAGCCGCAAAGGTGATTATGCTTCCCGGCTCAAGTGAGCATAACGCAGGTCTTGCGATGGATATCTGCTCAGTTTCCGACAGCTTTGAGAATACAAAGGAATTCGAATGGCTGAGTGAAAACGCTTACAAGTACGGATTCATTCTTCGCTATCCCAAGGACGAAGCAAAGCAGAAAATCACGGGTGTTGTATACGAGCCGTGGCACTACAGATTCGTTGGTGTTGAGGCTGCGAAGGAAATCACTCAGCGTGGAATCACTCTTGAGGAGTATCTCGGAAAAGCAAAGGTTTAATTATTTGCCGTCCTTGATATCGTCACGCTTTAAAACCTTTGAAATAGTTTTAAAAATAATCTTAAAATCATATGCTAAGCTCTGATTCTCGACATATTCCTTGTCGAGCAGAGCTTTTTCTTTATACTGAATATTATCTCTTCCGTTGATTTGTGCAAGTCCCGTCATGCCGGGGCGTACATTGTAAACACCGTACTGTAATCTTAACTCACGGATTTCTTTCTCGGCAGGAATAAGCGGTCTCGGGCCTACAAAGCTCATTGTTCCGTTGAGTATGTTGAACAACTGCGGAAGCTCGTCAATGCTTGTAACACGGAGAATTTTACCGATTCTGAGAACCTGATGTTCAACATCAATGTCCTCGGTGGCCATATCTCCGATATTTTCCTGCAGGGTACGGAATTTATATATAGTAAATAATTCATTATTTCGTCCGACACGCTTTTGCTTGAATAAAACAGAACCGCCCTCGGAGCATTTAAGTATTATTGCAACAGCTATAAAAACAGGGGAAAGCAAAACAATCAAAATAAAGCTGGCAATAATATCAAGAAATCTTTTCATGATTCATTCCTCTTATTTTGCCTTTAGTTGATTTTATTCCAGAGAATATAATCGTCAATTAACACCGCTCTGACAGGAGCACCTTCAATAGCGCCCATTTTGACAGGCAGAGCGATAAGATAATAATCGCCGGGTTCAACCTCTGACAAGTCGAGATTTTCGATAATGGCGATATCGTTTTGTAAAAAAGCTTTGTGAGTTTTGAGCTGACCGTCACCATGACCGACGGAATCGGCATCAGTTCCGATAAGACACATTCCGCAATCAAGAGCCTCATATGCCGCACTTTCCATAAAAAACGACTGAGAATCTCCCTTTATGAGAAGTCGTGAGCATTTTTTCGGAAAATATTTATTGACATATTCGCCTGTGATGATTCCGGGTGGAACTTCGATAACAGTGCACTGACCTATGTACTTGTTTAAATCAACCATGTCGATTGTATCACCCTCCGAGAGAAAATGACTCGGAGCGTCAGCGTGTGTAGCGGTATGCACGCACGCATAAACGGCAGAAAGGTTACAGCTGTCGCCCTTTTCAATAGAACGCACGGTTTCCAGCCTTGTTTCCGGGTCTCCGGGGTATTCGATTGTGGTAAGTAACGGTCTTGAAATGTCAACGATATTCATTTTATCATTTCCTTAGTTGTTTTCTGCAAGTGAGGCCTGCTTGAGGTATGCGTTGATGAAGCCGTCAAGCTCGCCGTCCATAACAGCATTAATATTACCGATTTCAAAATTAGTTCTGTGGTCCTTAACAAGGGTGTACGGCATAAATACGTATGAACGAATCTGACTGCCCCAACCGATTTCCTTCTGTTCACCCTTGATATCTTCGATTTTATCAAGATGCTCTCTCTCTTTGATTTCGAGGAGCTTGGATTTAAGCATTCTCATAGCAACCTCACGGTTCTGATGCTGGCTTCTTTCAACCTGGCAGGAAACCACGATGTTGGTAGGAATATGAATAAGACGAACAGCGGAGGATGTCTTGTTAACCTTCTGTCCGCCTGCGCCAGAAGCACGGTAAACTTCCATCTTGATGTCCTCGGGATTGATGTCAACCTCGATTGTATCGTCGATTTCGGGCATAACCTCAAGTGAGGCGAAGGATGTGTGGCGACGACCTGATGAGTCGAACGGAGAAACACGAACGAGTCTGTGAACACCTGCTTCACTCTTCATATAGCCGTATGCGTTTTCACCCTCGATACGTAAAACGGCAGATTTAAGACCTGCTTCGTCACCGTCAAGGAAATCTGCAAGGCTGACCTTGAAGCCGTGCTGTTCACCCCAACGTGTGTACATTCTGACAAGCATCTGATTCCAGTCCTGAGCCTCAGTTCCGCCTGCACCTGCATGGAAGGTGAGAACGGCATTCTTATTGTCATATTCACCCGAAAGCAATGTGCTGAGAGTCTGTTTGTCAAGCTCTGCAATGAATTCGTTAACGCTTGCAGTACACTCATCGAGCATATCAAGGTCTTCCTCTTCGTCGGACAATTCAATCATAGTCAGATCGTCCTCAAAGGTTGCCTTGAGGTTTTCGTACTTTGTAATTTTATTTTTGAGAGCGGCGATTCTCTGCAAAACAACCTGAGTGTTTGCGATATCGTCCCAGAAACCGTCCTGTGCGGTTTTTTCTTCAAGCTCGGCAACCTCTTTCTTCATAACGTCAAGACCGAGGGCCTCACCGAGTTCCTTTAATTTATCTTCAAATTCAAGAAGATGTAATCTTAATTCTTCAAACTGTACCATTATAATACCTCGTTATAGTCATACTACTTCAATATACTCTGTCAATTATACAGGAAAAATCCCTTTATGTAAAGAAATAAATTTCAATAAATGTTAAAAAATTATAAATTTTGGTAATTTTGTTGTAAAAAATACTAATAATGTGTTATAATAACCGAAAAGATTTTTTCAGGGAGAAAATATGTTTTACGATAATAATAAATGTGACGGTTGCGGTGTGATTATGCATGACACAGATGACATTGTAGTTTGTCCTGTATGCGGAACTCCGCAGCATCGTGAATGCTATAAAGCGAATAACAAGTGCGTGAATGAGCATTTGCATTCCGAGGGCTTTAAGTGGAAAGCGGAATTTGTTCCCGAGCCGCCGAAACCCGTGGAAAAGAAAATCGAAGAAGATGGAACTCCTTTCGGAAATACCACTCCGCTTATGCCGATGACAGCCACAAAGGCTGAAAATATTTTTATGAAGGGCATTCTGTTTGACCCCAATGATGAATTTGACGGCATCAAGGTTCGTGAAGCGGCTGTGTTTTTTCAGCAGGGCGCACAAAGATATATCAGAAAATTCATGCGCAACAAGGAAAAGAAAATCACGTGGAACTGGGGCGCATTTTTCCTTACACCGTTCTGGTTTTTCTACAGAAAGCTCTACAAGGCAGGCCTTGTTTTTCTCTGTATGTCGATATTATGCACAATCGCACTTAGCACGTATGTTGAAAAACAGGTGGCGGCTTGTCCCGAATTTCAGGCCGCAATTGAGGAATATTCTCAGGCGTTTGAGGATTACACGGCAGGACTTTCAAATACAGACAAGACTAAGCTTTTTACCGAGGCAACGAATAAATTTGTACTTGCAAGTCAGAAAAACGGCAATATTCTTATTAAAACCTTTGCAGTGAGAATCGCTGTAATTCTCGCACAGAGTATAGTTGCGGCTTTGCTCGCAGATTATCTTCTCAAAAAAAGACTTACACGAATTGTACATCTTTCAAGAGAAATTCCCGACGAAAACGGACGTATTTATTCAATTGCACGTTCGGGCGGTGTGTCATATCTTATGACGCTTCTTGCATTAGTGGTATCAATGTATTTACCGGATATAATTTATTCGATAGCTGAAACAATAAATTCTTAACGGAGGTTAAAACCCATGAAAAAGATTACAAAAGCAATTATCCCTGCAGCGGGACTCGGCACAAGAGTTCTCCCTGCATCAAAGAGTGTACCTAAGGAAATGCTCAACATTGTTGACAAGCCGGCAATTCAGTATATTGTTGAGGAAGCCGCTGCCGCAGGTATCACAGATATTCTTATTATCACTAACCGTGGTAAGGGCGTTATGGAAGACCATTTCGACCACAGCTACGAGCTTGAGGACAAGCTCTCTAAGAATCCTTCAAAGAAAGACCTTTACGATTCAGTTCTCGAGTGCTCGAATATCTGCAACGTTTATTTCGTTCGCCAGAAGGAAACAAAGGGTCTCGGTCACGCAATTATGTGTGCAAAGAGCTTTATTGGTGACGAGCCGTTCGCAATCCTTTACGGTGACGATGTTATCGACGGCTATGGTCAGCCTGTTATGAAGCAGCTTATTGATGTTTACGAGAACACAGGAAAGAGCGTTGTAGGTGTTCAGGAGGTTACTCGTGAGGCAGTTAAGAAGTATTGCACACTTGACATCACACCGCACGAGGACAATCCGAAGGTAATGGATGTTCATCAGATTATCGAAAAGCCGACAGAGGAGCAGATTATGTCCTGCTTCGCAATTCTCGGTCGTGTTGTTGCACAGCCGCAGGTATTTGATTACCTTGCAGAAGACCTTGCAAACACACCTGAGGGCGAGGAGCTTTACTTTACAGATACACTTGCCCGTCTTGGTAAGGAAGGCAAGCTCGTTGCACTTGATTTTGACGGCAACAGATTTGATATGGGCAATAAGCTCGGTATTATGAAAGCTAACTGCGAAATGGCTCTTAAGCACGGCGAAATCGGTGAAGATTTCAAGGCATACATCAAGGACCTCGCTTCAAAAATCTGAACAATTTAAAATAAAAAGGAACAATCCGATAAGGATACTATAATTACAATATAATATCGGACATAAAGTCATAATACCGATGGAGCGTTAAACTTCATCGGTATTTTTAATAGTTATTCAAATTGAAATTATCACATTTATTTTGTACATTCGACAATGCAGAGATTACCTACACTAAAATCGGAGATTGTTTTATCCCGAATTTGACTTTACAATCCAAATCCGACAATCAAATGAACCGGGTTGACAGGATGAATAATATTTGTATAATAAACAGATTAAATATTCTTTTCGATATAGACGATAATATCACCTACTGTTTTGAACGATGCTAAATCTTTATTCTGAATTGTGACATTGTACTCTCTTTCAAGCTCCTGTGCAACGCTTACATAATCAAGAGAATTGAGTCCGATTTCCGTACGGAGAATGCTGTCCTCGGTAATTTCTTCGGGTTCAATCTCAACAAAGTCACAAATAATATTTCTTATTGTATCTAACATAATT
>DCGX01000040.1 GCA_002315505.1 Ruminococcaceae bacterium UBA1767 | reverse complement strand
CGACGTGTCCGCTTGTCATTGACGTATAATCCCTCATAATAAATAATCCTTTTTCTACCGCGCGTCCTTCCGGACGAAGTGCACCTTTTTGGTCACGGAAAATAAATTTGTATTGCAACAGAAGATTGATAAAGCATTTTTGTCCGATACCAAATTCCTTTGCAGTATCACGGAAGTTTGTTGCATAACCCGGATCAACAAATTTATCATAATACACGGCTTTGGGCAGAGCATCTTGAAGCTGTCCCTGAATAGCCGCAAGCTGATTTTGTTTTTCAGCTCGCTCCGCACAAATTCGTGCAACAGCCTGCTGCATAATTTCTGGATTCTGAATTACTGCATCAAGCAAATTATCCGTCATATACATACCGTGTTTTCGGATAGACGGAATGACCTCGGACGTAATCCAATGCTTGAATTTTTTTGCTGACGGAAGGTTACTCGAAAGGATTAAAGAATACAATCCCGATTCGTTAATAATAGTGGTTTTTTGCTTCCTTCCTAATGAATCGATGACTCCCTGTTTTAGGGAGTCATCTTCTGAAACGTGCATGGTTACTGCATTATTCGGTTTATTGTAGCCTAAACTTTTTGCAACATCTATTCCGACAAACCAAGGTGCATCATCAATCAACATTGTTCTGACTTCTCCAAATTCTTCGTTCTTAAATACCTCCATTTTATTATCCATAAATTCACACTCCTTCTATTGCTCCTGCAATTTCGTAGTCATAATACCGTACAGTTTTGTGTCCTTCGGGAAACGGTCAACGAACGGTATAATTGTACTGCCGTAAAAAAGTAACCCTTCACCTTCGCCGGATTGCGTCACAAAAGATAACTGATTCTTTGAAATGTTAAGCTGCTTTGCAAGAATTTCTCTGTCTCCCGAAGCTTGATTCAGCATATACACATAATCAGAGTTTTCAAAAATGTTTTCGACCTCACGGGAAGAAAGCAGGTCTTTGACATTCTGTGTAATACCTGTCGGAATACCGCCCCATTTTCTGAAACGCTTCCATATTTCAACCGTATATGCCGCTGTCTGTTCTTCTTTCAGAAGCAAGTGCATTTCGTCGATATAATACCTTGTTGACTTGTGTGCTTCACGGTTGACGGTAACACGGTTCCAAACCTGATCTTGAACGATAAGCATACCGATTTTTTTGAGCTGTTTCCCAAGTTCCTTAATGTCATAGCTCACAACTCTTTTTTCAACATTTACATTTGTCCTGTGGTTGAACACATTAAGTGAACCCGTAACATAGATTTCAAGTGCTGTTGCGATGTATTGAGCCTCTTTTTCGTCCTGACGGCGAAGCTCGTTATACAAGTCCTCCAATATCGGCATATTTTCGGGAACGGGGTTATTGAGATAATCTCTGTAAACCAATCTGACACATCGGTCAATTATGGTCTTTTCAACAGGCTGTAAGCCTTCTTTGCCTCCGACAATAAGCTCACAAAGAGAAAGTATAAAGTCAGATTTTAATGATAACGGGCTTTCTTCCTCGGAATAGTTAAGGTTTAAGTCCATTGGGTTTATAAAGTCATTCGAGGTAGGCGATATTTTTATCACCTGTCCGTGCAGTCGTTCCACTAACGGCCCGTACTCGGCTTCGGGATCGCAAATGATAATATCGTCCTCCGTTACAAGAAAAACATTTGCAATTTCTCTTTTTGCGGAAAAGGATTTACCGGAACCCGGTGTTCCGAGGATAAGACCGTTTGGGTTTTTTAATAACTTTCGGTCAACCATAATGAGGTTGTTTGAAAGTGCATTTATACCGCAATACAGGGCTTCTTTGCCTGTCTGGAAAAGCTCCTGCGTAGTAAAGGGTATAAAAACAGCGACGCCCGATGTAGTCAAGCCTCGCTGAATTTCTATTAAGTTTTGTCCCAGTGGGAGAGAAGACATTAAACCTTCCTCCTGTCTGAAATCAAGCCTTTCCAAAGTGCAGTTATTTTTCTGTGCAATGGATTTTGCCTGCAAAATATTGTTGTTGAGCTTTCTGCGTGTATCCGCAAAATTTACAACAATAAAGGTTGTTTCAAACAATCTTTCGTTACGGCTCTGTAAATCTTGTAAAATCTTCTTTGCATCACTGCCGTATGATACAATATCTGTCGGTATAATATCCATATCATAACCGGCACGGACAGCCTTTTTCTGTTCCGAAATCTTCATAGAATCAATATCAGTGATTTTTCTTTTGATGGTCTTTATAGCACTGATTTGGTCGATTGACCGAATGTGCATTGACACTATCAGAGAGCTTTGCATATCGAGAAATTCAGAAAGTATTCTGTCCTCAATATCGGCAGACAATATCTGAATAAAATACGCACTCCCGATTTTATCGCCAACCTTAAATTCATAACCGTTTGCAAATTCAAATGAAGACGGGGCAATAAAGTCCTTTACCGACAGTCCCGACATAGGAAGCCAATCCCACGAAAAACGGAAAGGGCTTGTAGCGTCAAGATGAAACATATCATACATCACCTTTAACCGTTCCTCACCGTTAAGTGCCACCGCCGACACTCCAAGACGTTTGAAATTATTGAGTATATCAATCTCAACACGTTCAATTCGGGGCTTTGCTTCTCTGATATTTT
>DCGX01000023.1:118482-121531 GCA_002315505.1 Ruminococcaceae bacterium UBA1767 | reverse complement strand
ATGAATACAATTTACAAAACCACACAGAAAAATGTTCTTTCAGCAATCCACAAGAATTATGTTATAGACGAAAATCTTATATTTAAGGAGGAAACCGGATGAAGGTAAATGCAATCAAAAAGAATTATATTTCAAGTCTTGAAGGACTTCCGTATATGCTTACCATTGAAATGGTTGCAGGTCTTACAGGTCTCAATTACGAAACGATAAAACGCCATTGTCAGAAAGGTATCATCAAAGCTAACAAAATCGGCAGAGAATGGCGTATAACTCAGGATGAGTTTTTGAACCTCGGCAGAGCTGACAGTGTTGAATGTTGCAAATAAATAATTACAATGGAACGAGGGGTATGAAAATATCCCTCGATTTTTTATCGGAGGATTAAAAGTTATGAGTAAATATTACACAGAGCTTGGTAGCTTTTGCACAAAAGTATTTATCGGCACTGATGAAAACGGAAAACCGAAATACAAAAAGCTCAAAGCAAAAACAGAAAAAGAACTTACAAAAAGAGTTTTTGAATTTAAGAAAACGCTTGAAGACGGTGGTGACATCGAGAAAAGCAATGACACACTTGGTAAATGGATAAAAAGATATGAAGCGTCCGTTCAGGAACAGGTTGATTGCGGAGATTACAAAGAATCGGAATACGATATGCTTGTTTCCCGTCTAAGGTATTTTTCGGATTACAAAGGCGGATTGCTTGCAATGACAAGACTGAAGGATATACTTGCTTCTGATATTCAACCTGCAATTAATGCACTTTTTAAGAAAAATCCGCGAACGGGCAAGCCGACAGCAAAAAGAACCCTTGAAAGGTATGTCCGTGCGCTTGCAAATGTATTTGAATTTGCAAAAAAAGAACGAGCATATAAATATTCAAACCCGTGCGATGATGTAAAAATTCCCAAAAGCGCAATGCAGACAGAACGGGATGCTATAAGTCTGTATATGATAAGACTTATTCTTGAAACGGAGCACAGAGCAAAATTAGCGATAAGCATTATGCTTCTTGCAGGTTTAAGGCGTGGCGAACTGACGGCTCTCACATGGGATGATATCATGCTTGACAAGAAAATCATTGATATAAATAAATCATATGATTTTAAAGAGTGTGTAATAAAAGATCCGAAATCAAAATCAGGCATAAGACAGATACCCATAAATGATATTCTGTTAAAAATTCTCACAGAAGCAAAATCTGAAGCTAAAGGCTCTTTTGTAATTGAGAAAACCCGTGGTGGAAGAATGTCAGAAAAAGCGTGGTTAAGGTTATTTGAAAGCTATATGCTTGCACTCAAAGCAAAGGATGCGGAAATCAAGAAAAACCAAACTTCATGCAAAGATGATGAAGTATTTGAAGAATTCACTTCACATCAGTTAAGGCATACCTATTGTTCAATGCTTCAATGGTCGGGTGTTGACATCAAGATTGCACAGGAACTTATGGGACACAGCGAATATGAAGTTACAGCCAATGTTTACACTCACACTAATGAGGATTCAAAGAAAAATGCTGCTGTTCTTCAAAGTGAGTTTCTTAAAAACACATTTTTGAAAATTCAAGGATAGAATAAATGTCGGGATTGCTTATAACAGTAGTCCCGACATTGCTCTAAAACTATAAAAATATCGAGTTATCGTGGCAGTTTTTGCAATTTTTTCATTTTGTGCTACGATAACTTGCGTTTTTTCCTAACTGCTCGATCTTTATTACAGGTTCAAACTCTTATCTTCTTAGCGGTGAACTTGTCACAAAACTGACCGGCAGGTATCTTGAATTTGAAATGTTTACGCTCAGCTTTGACGAGTATATTCAGATGAAACAGTTTTACGGTAAAGATGTCAACAGCAATCTGAGCATTGAACTTGTCAATTACATCAATGAGGGTGGCTTTCCGAGAACAATTCAAATTGATGACATAACCGCAAAAATGACTTATGTTACAGGTGTAATTAACGAGATTTTTGAAAAGGATATTCGTCAGCGTGTAAAAATAAAAGATGTTGCAACGTTTGAAACAGTCAGAAAATATCTGATAAATAACTTCGGTGCAACAACAAGTGTTAAAGCTCTGACCGATGCCATGAATAATGACGGAATCAACGTTTCCCGTGCAACTGTTACGAAATATATTGACACACTCATTGATGCAAAAATATTGTATGAGTGCAATCGTTTTGATATGAAGTCGAAGAAATCACTGTCGGGAGAGAAAAAGTATTATCTTGCCGACCTCAGTTTTTATTATTCACAGAATACCGATAACAGAATAAATTACGGTCCCGTTCTTGAAAATATCGTTTATATTTATGCGAAAAGCTGTGATTATTCCGTAAGCGTCGGAAGAATAGGTAAACTTGAATGTGATTTTATTTTCAGGCAGTCATCAAATAACTACTCTTATGTTCAGGTTTCATATACAATTATGCAGAGCAAAGAAACAGAGGACAGAGAATACAGGCCGCTTGAAAGCATAAAAGACAATTATGACAAATATGTGATTACAACCGATTACGCCCTCCAAAACAGAAACGGTATCAAGCATATCAATCTAATGGAATTTATGGCTGCGGGTAAAGGTTTTTGATATGTCAGAACGAAAGATAGTGATACTGCCGGAATATCGGGAAAAATTTGAAAATCTTGTAATGAAAGCTATAAAATATTATTCATATTAAAAAGAAAAATTATTAACATTATAAGCGGTGCATTAGTTTGCATCGCTTTATACATTTTTAAACGAATATAATGAAATATAAAATGATCCCTTTTCTTCTTTTCGTAAAGCATAATTCAATACATTTTAAGCAGTTTTTAGGGGCACATTAGGGGCACATAGGGGCACATATAGGGGCACATAGTTATCAAAACTTAACGATATTTTGCGGTATTATGCCAAAACAGAAAATTATAAAAATCGTATGGTTAGCGGTAATTTCGTCAATATAAAGTAATAGCAACTGTTACAAACCACAATATATGGTATTTTAAGGCACAAAAAAAGTCCGATTTTCATCGGACTTTTTGGCAGGGGCAGAAGGACTT
>DCGX01000023.1:0-118456 GCA_002315505.1 Ruminococcaceae bacterium UBA1767 | reverse complement strand
CACGCGGTTTTGGAGACCGCTGCTCTACCAACTGAGCTATACCCCTATATTTAATTGGTGGACCATCAGGGACTCGAACCCCGGACCAACCGGTTATGAGCCGGTTGCTCTAACCAACTGAGCTAATGGTCCATACCGTCCTACAACAGCTTTTTTATTTTATCAGTTTTATTTTAACTTGTCAATACTTATTTGACTTTTTTACAAAATATTATTTTTTTCTTCGGTATTACCGTTAAATATTACTCTGTTCTCAATTTATTATTATTCCTGCCTCGCCCTTGGAGTTCCATTTTACCTCCGTTGCCTTATAATACTTATTCCCTGCATCGTCCTTATAGAAGCATTCAAGCTCGGTTTTATGAATATTTCCATCTCTGTCATAAACGAGAAATCCGTCCTCGGTTACATACGCTTTTTCGGCAGTAAACATATCTGTCCCGTCAAGGCTGACAAAATAGCCGTCCTTCAGCTTATATGCCTTGCCGTTTGTCTTATAATAAACTACGTCCTGTATAGACGAGTACCGCTCCATGTTCCGGTCATAGAAGGTATTCATTTTTGTAATATAAATACCGCACGCACCATCGAGTAAAATAACAACCGCAGTTAAAATCAATATTCTTTTAAGAGCGGTTGCTTTATCCTTTTTCATCGCACACACCGCATAAACCGCAACACCGATTACATCTGCAATCACCATTATCCCGAGCAGGGAAAACGGATTTTCTTTAATTAGTTCAAGCATATGTTTTCTTCCTTATAGTTTCGTTCATTCGCTTTCAGCCTCGACATAATCGTTTCGCATGGAAAGTCCGTGCAAGTCGGTAACAAGAGAGTCATTATAATCCACCGCATTATCCGAATTGCAATCGGCCGCAGTCAGCTCAGCTGCCGAAATCTGCGGATACATATTTTCGGCAATCGCACGAATTATTGTTGAATCAAGTCCGTCAATCAAGCTGTCACCATTCACGTCACCCGTAACACTGATTGTCAGTTCATCAAGCACGCTTCCGTCAGTATCAACGAGCTTCACAACACAACCTGTTGAAACCTTGCCGGTCGTTGTCAGCAAAGTGCCGTCTGCGTCATAGAATTTTATGTAATTCCTGTTATTTGTAAAATACAAGGCCAGCTGACCTGCCGTTGCATATGTCAAATCAACACCGAGAAGCAAAGCATTGCTTCTGTCTGCCGAAAGACCTGTGCCGTCCTTTGCAATGAGCTTGTTTATTCCGAGAGTGCCGTTACTCTTTATATAATATCCGTCTGCCGCAACAGTAAAGTACATATACTGATTCGATACATCCGTTCCGCTGACAACGGCCAGACCCTCGGTATATCTTGCAAGAGTGAGTTTAATCACCGCTCTGTTGAGCTGTGTGGTTTCGGGAAGATACGTAAGACTTCTTATAAAGAATTCCGTTGTGGCTTCATCAATGGTAATCTTGTTCTTACTGAGATATACCTCTGACATATCGGGAATAATCACATCGGTTCTTACTGTACACTTGTAGACAGGATTGTTTGTGGAAACAACCTCACCTGTTTCGCTGTCATATACATTTTCAACGTACATATAATCATATGCCTGTGTTCTGCGTATTACATTTCCAAGTGCATAAACTGCCGCACCCTGATGAGCGGATGTATTTCCGTCTATTATTCCGCCGCAAAGGTAAAGCGTGCCCGTACCCTTCACGTAAACCGCACCGCCATAGGAGGACGTGTTATTGCGGATTGCTCCGCCGTACATATTCATTGTACCTGCAACACTTACTGTTCCGTAGGTCGTATTGTTACAGTTCTGAATAACCGCATCATCGTACAGATTAAATATACCGCCCGACTGAACATTGATTGCGGTTGAGCCTGAATTGCCTGCACCGTCAACAACTACCATACCGCTGTTATCTGTTCCGCTTTCGTAATTAAGCTGAGCCTGCTGTGTCGGTGTCATCGTGGATTCACCGAGATTAAGTGTGCCGCCCGATACGATATCAAAGAGATAGCCTTTGAATGTCGATGCTCTGCTTACGGAATATGTTGTGTCATCGCAAATGAAGGTTATGCTTCCTCTTACAGGCAGTGCAGCCGTAATCTGTGCGTCACAGACAAGCGTAATTACTGCTTCTTCTCCCGCAGGAACAGAATCAAAAGCATCAAAAATCGAAACGTATTCAACGGAATATGCATCCGTTTTGCTGACAATGGCAACCGTCTGCGAATCAACGCTTGTGATTGCACCCGTTGCAAGAATGTGCCATGTGGTATTGGACAGAGCTATTTTCTGATAGTTTGCTCTCATTGCCGTACCGTCGAGCACCTTTAGATTTTCCGTATAGCTTGACGGAGTAACTGTTACCGCAAGTCCCGAGCAGGTCAATCTGTCGCTGATAGTGATTTTCTTGCCCGAAGCAAGATAAACATCGTTTGTGTAGTGAATCTGTGCGGTCGCCTTGATTGTAAGGGTTGAACCGTTATACACACCTGCACCAAGACCGTCCTGCGTTGTCGAGGATGACTTCTGCGCAAGATTTCTCTTGATTGTACCGCCGCTGACAACAAGCTCTGCACCGCTGTTTATATAAGCCGCACCGCCTGCCGCATACGCCTGGTTATATGTGAATGTTCCGCCGTAAATCTCGGTAGTACAATAATTGCTTACGCTGACCGCACCGCCGTTTTCAGCGACATTATAATTCGCTGTCACACTGCCGCCGATATAGGTTTCTGCATAAAGTCCGTTTGTGGAAACAACTCCACCGTAAACTCCGCCGTTATTATACTCAAAGTTTCCGCCTGTTATTTCCATATGACCGTTGTTGTTATACGCAACACCGCCCTGCTTGCCTTCGTTGTTGTGGAAATATCCGCCGCTGATATAAACATTTCCCTCGTAGTTATATACCACACCGCCGACGGATTTACCGATATTGTCGGTGAACTCACCGCCTGCGATATTTACAGTGCCGACATTCTTAATCACTGCACCTGCAACAGGAGCAGACGCATTATCAATTGTTCTGAAGCCCGAGAAATTCACACCTTTTTCGATATTCAGGGTTGAATCCTCATTAACCTCTATACCCGAATTTGCACCTGCAACCTCATTGCCGTCAATATAAAGGCTGTTGTTATCATCTGTGCCGTAGGTCGATGAGCCGATTGTCAACGCACCGCCGTTTACAATAAACAAAGGCGATGTGAAATCAGTTGCTCTTGTGAGAACAACTCCGTCCGTGCCGAAAAATCCGACATCCCCCGTTACCGTGATTGTGCTATTCATTTCCGTATCACGAACAAGATAAACCATCGGCAGAATTGATGAATGCATTGACATTGCATAGTCGAATGCCTCACCGAGAGTTTCGTAATATGTATCCGTTCTGCCGTCGAGCTGTACACGTGCGTGATACTTTTCCTGAACACGTCGAACACTTTCCACAGAAGCATTGCTGATTGCATCCAACGACGAATTGTACATTGAGGTGATTTGCGGATAGTAATAGAAATACGTATCGTCAGCGGTTGCTTTGAACTCATAGGAAGAGTAAAAGCCCGTGTTATAAATCGAATCTGAGCCTGTCATCTGTGTCGGGGTTTTTGCAGTTGCTCCTGTAACGGTATTGGAAATCGTTACATAGGAATCATCATAGGAGCAATACGTGGTATTCGTACCCGAAACAAGTCCGAAGGCTATACCGCACTGTGAACTGCCAGAAACCTTGCCCGAGGTGTAACAGCTCCTTGCCGTTCCGTTATTATTATAGCCGATGATTCCGCCGACGGTTGTACCGCCGACCACAGACGAAGATGTGTTGTAGCTGTTTGTGAGAATACCTGCGGCACTGTTGCCGATAATTCCGCCGACATATCGTGAATACGGGGCATCAATTTTTGCATATGAGAAGCATTTATCAACAGTGGCACGATTGTTATAGCCAACCACACCGCCGACATTTTGTGCATAAGCCGCACCACTCAGCTTTGTGCCGACAATTTTACCGAGAGCACAGCTGTTCACGATATTACTTGTGCTTGACGAAATAAATCCGACCACACCGCCGACCGCCTTATCGCCCGTAACAGTTCCGTTGAAGCAGCTCATAGTTACTGTACCGCCGACAAGATTTCCGACAATACCGCCTACATTTGTAATTCCGTTGATGTTGCCGTCAATGACCACCGTATCTGAAATACTGCCTGTGCCGACATAGCCGAACAGGCCAACATTTGTTCCGCTGTTCATCGAGGTTGTAGTGTACAGACCTGCAATATTATATCCGCCGCCGTTGAATGTTCCTGTGTACGGATTGTCCGCTGTGCCGATAGGTGTCCATTCAACTCGCTCAAAGGCTGTGCCGAAAGCATCAATATTAAAAAGAAGATTGTCAGTAACCGTCGCATTTGCCGACGGAACGGCATCGTAGTCCGTCAAGGTTCCATTGACAAGAGCCGCAAACCATGCAAGCTCGGACGGCTTTGAAATAAGATATGTGCCCGACGAATTCTTCTGAGGCATACTCATCTCACCGAGCCATACATCCTTCGACAGCATCCATGTCAGAACGGGATATCCGTTATTGATTTCGGTATAGTCATAGCAGAAAAATAATTTTGCGGAATTGACTTCCTTTACAAAGTCAGATTGCTTCATTTGTGCAAGTGTTCGTCCGATTCCGACATCACCATCAACACCCGAGGTTTCATAGCAATAGTAAATTCCGCTGTATGTACCGCCGTATTTAGTTCCGACCGCACCGCCGAGCAATGTGCCCGTGCTGATTATCGGAGCAATTGCGTACGCACTTTTCATATTTCCGAAAGCAGAATAGCCGACAAGACCGCCTGCCTTACCTGTTGCAGTAACTGAGCCGAGGAAGAAGCAACCCTCAAAATATGCCGCAGACAAGGTGCCGACAAGACCGCCGACATTTGTAGTGCCTGTGACAGCGGCATTACTGTATGACTTTGTAATAACGGCATTTCCGTTTGCAAAGCCTGCAATGGCACCTGTCCTCTGATTTCCGACAACAGTACCCGAAGAAACGCACTCGGTCACAACGCAGTCACTTGCCGCCCAGCCGACAATACCGCCGACACTGTTTGCCGTACCCGTAACACTGCCCGAAAATGAACAGTTCTCTATTGTTGCTTCCTCGCAGCAGCCGACTATACCACCGACATTCTGATTGCCCGAAACCGTTGAATTCGTAATAATGACATTCTTAACCGCAACGGCTGAATTATGCATAATTGTGTCGACATCGACACTGTAGGCCTCTGTGCTTTCCTCATCGAAAATCGGTGCATCAAGCTCGATTTTTCCGAACAGACCCTGATAATCGCCGGTTGAATCAACCTTCATATCGCTGATAGTATATCCGTCACCGTCAAAAGTACCCTTGAACGGATATGTTTCGTTGCCGACAGGTGTCCATGCGTAATCGGAATTAAGCTGAATATCCGCTGTCAGTTTTCCGCTGATTGTCTGTGAACCGTTATTGACTTCATTCGCAAACCACGCAAGATTCTCCGCTGTAGCAATCTGATACACGCCATCAGCACTTGAGGGCGCAGTCATTCCGCCATTCCATGATGCCGCATTTACAGCGGTAAAACACGGAACAACAGAGCACATTACTAATATTATACTTAATAAAATCGAAAGAACTTTCCTCTTCATAAAATCACTTCCGAAGTATATATTTTTCCGTTTATATTATATCGGATTTTTTTTAAAATTACAAGAGAACTATATACAATAATAGCACCCGAAAATTGTTCACTTTTACAAACTTTACAAGAGCTTTGATAATATGATATAATTACATCGGTGATAATATGATTCCTAAGAAAATTCATTACTGCTGGTTTGGTAACGGTGAAAAGCCTGCCAAGGTTCAAAAGTGTATAGAAAGCTGGAAAAAATTCTGTCCCGATTATGAAATAATCGAATGGAATGAGCAGAATTTCGACGTGAATATGAACGGCTACACACGTATGTGTCTTGCCGAAAAAAAGTATGCCTTCCTCAGTGATTTTGCACGACTTCTCATAATTGAGGAAAACGGCGGAATTTATTTTGATACTGATGTTGAGCTGATAAAGCCAATTGATTTTCTTCTGAAAAATGAGGCATATTTCGGCTTTGAAACACCCGATTATGTGCAGACAGGGCTCGGCTTCGGCTCTGTCGCTCACAGTAAAACCGTCAGGGCAATGCTCGACGAATACACTCCGCTCCTCGATGGAAAGCACGGTGTTATCACCTGCCCGAGGCTCAACACAGATGCTTTGCTGAAGCTCGGATTAATCCTCGACGGAAAAGAGCAAACAGTTGCCGATGCATTAATTTTACCGATTGATTATTTCAATCCGTACGGAAGTACGACAGGTGTTCTCAAAAAGACGGAAAACACTGTTTCAATTCACTGGTATGCAGGTAGCTGGATGTCGAAAAAACAGCACATCCGTTCATTTTTCAGCAAGCCGTTTCATCGGATTTTCAAAAAATAATCATTAAAATTTACTGAGCTTATTTCACGTGAAATAGGCTCTTTTCCATTTGTTACGGCATATTATACAATGGACGTAAAAATTCATTATTTGTTAAAATATAAAACTATAAAAATATTGAAAGTAGATGAATATTGTTGTATAATATAAAAGTTAATATCGGATTAATGTCGTTTGGAGGCAGAAACTATGGAAGCATATCTTGATAACAGTGCTACAACACCGCTTTGCAATGAAGCGATTGACAAGATGAACTATGCTTTGAAGAACTGTTGGGGCAATCCTTCCTCCCTCCACGCAAACGGCATCGCCGCTTCTCAGCTTCTTGAGGAATCAAGACAGATTATCGCAAACAGGCTTTCCTGCGAAACCGACGAAATTGTTTTCACTTCGGGCGGTACGGAAAGCAACAATATCGCAATTTTCGGTGCGGCAAATGCGATGAAGCGCAGGGGCAGCCGCATCATTACAACATCCATTGAGCACTCGAGCGTTGAAGAGCCGATAAAATCCCTTGAAGCACAGGGCTTTGACGTTATCCGACTTCGTGTCGGTGAAAACGGTGTTATTGACGAGCGTCAGCTTTTCGCCGCTGTCAATCCGTCAGTTGTTCTCATCAGTATGATGCTCGTCAACAACGAAATCGGCTCCGTTCAGCCCGTCGAATTTGCAAGAAAAGCCGTCACTCACGCAGGTGCAGGCAATGCGATTATTCACTGCGATGCTGTTCAGGCCTTCGGCAAAATTCAGCTGAAGCCCTACAATATGGGTGTTGACCTTATGTCGATAAGCTCGCACAAAATTCACGGTCCGAAGGGTGCAGGTGCTTTATTCATAAAAAAAGGCACTCGCTTAGCTCAGCACAATATGGGAGGCTTGCAGGAAAATAAAATCCGTCCCGGCACAGAGCCAATGCCCGCAATAGCAGGCTTCGGCGGTGCGGCATCAGTCATCCCCGACTATCGTGAAAGTCTTTCTCACGCAACGGCACTTCGTGATTATATGGTGTCAAAGCTCTCGGCGATGGACAGCATCGTTATCAATTCACCTAAAAATGCCCTGCCGTATGTGACGAATATTTCAGTTCTCGGTATTCCGTCAGAGGTTATGTTAAACTATCTTTCGGAAATGGGAATTTATGTTTCAAGCGGCTCAGCCTGTGCAAAGGGTCACAAGAGCAAGGTCCTTCGTGCAATGAATCTCAGCGAGGACAGAGCCAACACAGCTATTCGTATAAGCATTTCACACAGAACAACACGGGAAGAAATCGACTACCTTCTTTTCGGAATCGTGAATGCTCAGAAAACTATGCGTAAATTAAAATAATTTGAGGTTAAGTACAAAATGAAGGAAATTATTCTGCTTAAAAACGGTGAGCTTGCACTCAAGGGTCTTAACAGACACACCTTTGAAAATCAGCTCGTTAAAAATATGAAATTCCGTCTTCACGATCTCGGAAAAATCCGCTACACAAATTCACAATCGACAATTATCGTTGAACCGATTGACGAAAGAGTTGACCTTGACGAGGCATTCCGCAGAATTCTGAAGATTTTCGGTATTGCAGGCATATCCCGTTGTGCGGCAGTTGAAAAAGATATGAACGAAATACTGCCTGCCGCTTGCGATTACCTTCGTGATGAGCTTATTATGGCTAAGACCTTCAAGGTTGAGGCTAAGCGCTCGGACAAGAAATTCCCGTTCAACTCTCCGCAGATTTGTATGGAGGTCGGCGGTGCTATACTTGAAAAATATCCGCATCTGACAGTTGATGTTCACAATCCCGAGCTCATTGTCAATGTTGAAATCAGAGATAAATTCGCTTACATTCACGGCAATCAGGTCAAAGGCGCAGGCGGTATGCCCGTCGGCACGGCAGGACAAGCCGCTATCCTAATTTCGGGCGGAATTGACAGCCCTGTTGCCGCATGGATGATGGCAAGACGAGGACTCAAGCTCGTCGGAATCCATTTTGCTTCTCCTCCGTACACAAGCGTTCGTGCAGAAATGAAGGTTCATTCCCTGCTTAAACAGGTATCAAAATACAGCGGTGAAATTCCACTGTACGTTGTGCCATTCACACATATCCAGGAGGAAATCAAGGACAAGTGTCCCGAGGATTTATTCACCCTCGTTATGCGTCGGTTTATGATGCGATGCAGCGAAGCTATCGCAAAGAAAAACGGTTGCGGTGCATTGATTACGGGCGAAAGCGTAGGTCAGGTTGCAAGTCAGACTATGCAGGCAATGAACTGTACCGAGGCTGTTGTTGAAAGTCTTCCGATTTTCCGTCCGCTTGTCGGAATGGACAAGGACGAGGTTATTGAACGTGCGAGAAAAATCGGCACATTCGAAACCTCAATTCAGCCATACGAGGATTGCTGTACTGTATTTACACCGAAGCATCCACGCACAAAGCCGCAGATATGGCAGCTTGAAGAAGCTGAAAAAGCTCTCGACATTAACGCTCTCGTCGAAGAAGCACTGGCAGAAACTAAATTTTTAACAATAACAGGTGAGTAATTTGGCAACTTGCGAAATTATCAGCGTCGGCACGGAAATTCTCCTCGGCGACATTCTCAATACAGATGCACAGTTCCTCTCACAGGAGCTGGCAAAGCTCGGCTTAAGTGTCCTTCATCAGAGCACTGTCGGTGACAACGCTAAGCGACTTACCGATTTGCTCACAGAAGCATCAGAGAGAAGCGACATCATTATTCTTTCGGGTGGCTTAGGCCCTACTCCCGACGACATCACAAAGGAAGTCTGTTGCTCATTTTTCAGAAAAGAGCTTATCCTTCACAAGCCGAGCGCAGAAAAAATCGAAAATTATTTCAAAAGCAAGAATCGTGAGATGACCGAAAACAATCTCAAGCAGGCAATGCTTCCCGTTGATTGTGTTATTTTCGAAAACAACAACGGCACTGCTCCCGGCCTTGCAATGGAAAAAGACGGCACTCATATTTTAATTCTTCCCGGTCCGCCGAGAGAGCTGAAGCCGATGTTCTTTGAATGTGCGGTTCCATATCTCAGACAATTTTCGGATAAGATAATTATTTCGCACAACATCCGCACCTTCGGTATAGGCGAATCAAATATGGCAACACTTGTCAATGATTTATTTGACAGCTCGAATCCCACGGTTGCACCATATGCAAAGGACGGAGAAGCACTTCTTCGTGTCACCGCTATGGCAGACAGCGAAGCTGAGGCCGAAAAGCTGTGCGAACCGATGCTCGCAGAAATCAATTCAAGACTTACGGACTATGTTTACGGAATCGACTACACCTGCATTGAGGAAGCAGTTGTTGAAAAGCTCAAGAACAGAAAAATGAAGCTCGCCACAGCCGAATCCTGCACAGGCGGATATATTTCAAAGAGAATTACCGATATTTCGGGTTCATCTGAAATTTTCGATTGCGGTGTTGTTTCCTATGCAAACGAAATCAAGCACAGAGTTTTAGGTGTCAGCGAGGCTGACTTGAACGAATTCGGTGCTGTCAGCGAGCCTGTCGCAAGACAGATGGCACAGGGCGTGCTCAGACTCAGCGGTGCCGATATTGCCGTTGCGGTAACAGGTATTGCAGGTCCGAATTCAGATTCGACAAACAAGCCTGTCGGACTCGTTTTCGTGGCACTTGCCGACAAAAGCAGTGTGTGGGTCGAGGAAATTCACACAGGCAGAAAAGACAGGGATTACAACAGATACGTTACAGGCTCAACCGCCTTTAATATGATATTAAAATATTTGAGGAATAACTGATATGGACGATAACAAAAAGAAAAACGAATATTCCACGGGCTACAATTCGGCCTTTGATTTTCCTGACTTTGACTCTCTGAGCCGTACTCCGAAAAAAGAGCCGGTAAAGCCTTCTCCTGTTAAAATTGATGCTACACCGATAAGTCAGCCTGCCGAAAAGCCTCAGCCGAAAACAGAGCCGAAAGCCGAGTCTGCTGAAGCTCAGGAAAATCCGACAGCCAAGAAAAGCAAGGCCTTTGCTCCGATTTGTATAGCCTTGATTGCTGCAATTATTGTCTGCAACATTTTCACGGTTATCGGTTTCGCCGATGCGGCAACGCCGAGCAACACCTCGACAGCCGAAAGCGACGGATACAACGAGTTTTCAAGCATCACTCCGAAATTCAAGGCAACAACATACCCATCAGGTATACAGAAAAAACTCGCAAGAGTATATGCCGCAAACAACGATGTTGTCGGATGGCTCTACATTCCCGGAACAAACGTGAACACTCCTGTTCTTCAGGGCAAAACAAATGAGTCATATCTTCGCAGTAATTTCTACGGCACAAACACAAACTATGGTCAGGCTTATGCCGATTGCAAAGGCTCACGTACCGCACTGAACAAAAACACCATTATATACGGTCACAATATGCCTGCAGGTACTCATTTCTATGACGTTAACAGGTTTGAGGACATCGAGTGGTACAAGTCACACCCGACCATCACCTACTCCACTCTCTCCGGCACATACACCTATCTGATTTACACCGCTTTTTATTCAACAGTTCGTGCCAAGGCTGATAACGGATATGTTTTCAACTATATTGAGCCGAATATGAGCGATTCCTCGTTTGCAGGCTTCATTGACCAAGTTAATCAGCGTGCGTTATACACAACAGCCGTTGACCTTAAGGCTACCGACAGAATAATTACTCTGTCAACCTGCAACCACACCTATGATACTCTTTGCGGACAGAGAGTTGATTCACGACTTGTTGTTATCGGCAGACTTCTCCGCTCTGGTGAAAGCACTGACGTTGACACAAGCAAAGCAAAGAGCAACCCCGACTACAGAAAACCGCAGGTTTACTACGATTATAAGGGCAAAACCAATCCATATAAAAATGCCGTTCAATGGCGTCCGTAAAAAGGAGTGAACAAAATGTCATCATCAACCAACAGACCTGAGCAGAAATATCAGTCTGTTCATACAGGCTCATTGGCTGAAGAATTTGCAAAAAATGATGATATTGTTGACTATATTCAGGACACCTCGCTTGAAAAACTGAGAGCCAAGTACGGTGCGGCTGAAGAGGATTCAAGAATTCGCAACAACGATTTTAATCCGAACGAGTTCTCCTCGTTTCACACTTCACCCGTCAGCTCAAAGCCCGTCAGACATGACGTTCTTGACACGCCTGTCACCACCTCGGACATAAAGCTGAAATTTGAAACTGCAACAAGCAGATACGATAATGACAAAGTGCTCTTCAGCGATATAAAGCTCGAAGAAAAAAAGGAAGAACCAACAAAGAAAAAACGCGGCAGACCTCCGAAGGTTAAGGTTGACGAGGTCACACCTGCCGAACTTCCGAAAAAGAGAGGTCGTCCGCCAAAGGCTCAACCTGTTGAGCAACCTGCCAATTCAATAACAGAAAAATTCAACACAAACACCAGGGTGATTTTTGTTGATAACAGTATCGCAGACGGAATCAAGCGCACAGATGATTTTGAAGTTTCGTCGGCATTCATAAACGAAAAGCCTAAAAAGCGCAAAGGTATTTTCAGGCGCTGAGGAGGACACTATGGCTGACAAAAGAGAAATAAAAAAATCAATACTGACCGTAATTCGCAAAACTATTCTCGGTCTTGCAATAATCGCCTTGATTATATGCTCGGGTTTTTTAATTAAAACCTACATCGTTGACCCGTATATCTATGCTCTTCAGAATTCGGATACATCCGTTACAAACGAGAGCGACACACAGACAACTGAAATTTCAAGTGAAAACATTCAGGCAAAATATTCTGCCTTACTGAAGATTAATCCCGAATTTGTCGGAAAGCTCTACATCGAAGCTATCGACGAAACAGGGTACAATGTTGTACAGGCCGATGACAACGAAAAGTATCTTTATCTCGGTTTTAAAGGTGAGGAAACACGATACGGCACATTGTTCGTTGACTACCGAAACAACCTCAAGGACCTTGACTCAAACACAATTATTTACGGTCACAATATGCGTGACGGCTCTCAGCTCGGCTCACTCGTACTTTACGCAGATATCGACAACTACAAGACATATCCGACAATAGACTTTAATACAATTTACAAGAACAATAAGTGGAAGATTTTCGCCGCATTTATAACAAATACAGAAAGAAGTCAGGACAACGACTATATTTTCCCTTACCTTACAACAAAATTCCCGAGTGATGAAGTATTTATGAATTTCATTGATGAGGTGAAATCACGTTCATATTTCATAAACGAAAGCATTGATATCAAGCCAGATGATAAAATTCTTACACTTTCTACCTGTGACACTGTTTTTACAGGCGCTCGCTTTGTTCTTATGGCAAGACTTGTGCGTGACGGCGAAAGTGAAGAGGTTGACGTAACTCAGGCAAAGGTCAACGAGAATCAGCGTTTCCCTCAGAGATGGTACGACGTTAAAGGTGAATCAAACCCGTTCGCAGATGCAGAACAATTTACAATTGACTAAGAGGTGTGAAAATGGATATTAAACTTTTTTCTCTTTGCAATGAAGAGTCCCCGATTGCAGACAAAGGCAAAAAATATATTTTTGATTGCGTGAAAAATTTTGCAGATGACTGCGAAGGCTTCTCTCATTTCACATCTCAGAAAAGAATGCTTCTCGCAATGTCGCAAAGTCTTTTGAGCGCCGAGGTTATCATTATTGCTGTTCAGGGCACAATGTACAACGCAACAAAAAAACTGCTCTGCTCCGCTCTTGATATAAGACCCGAACAGAATCTGCTCGTAATGGAACAGCTTACTCCGAGATTAAACAGCGGAAAAATCAAGCCGAATGCATATAACAGCAATATTCTTTTTCCACCGAATGCCGAAATTCTTCCGACCGACAATTACATGAATTGCGGCTTTGCTATTTCATCGGGAAATCAGCACATAATATATATGCCGATTGATTCTCCGAATGCTGATGAGGTTGTTCTCGGCTCATTGTATGATTATCTCGCAGGTATCAGCGACAACGATATTGCTCAAAAGGCTATTGAGCACCGCAAGGAAGCTATAATTTACAGGGCTTCGGAAAAATTAAGTGAGGAAAACGTCAGCGTTGCCATTGCCGAAAACAACGTAAGGGAATTTATTGCTCCCATTTTAAGAAAAGGGAATACGCAGTCAATTTCAATTGAAGAAACCTACAGTGATACACTCGGTGACAACGAGAAAAACACAATCGTAAATCTTGCAAGACTGGTTCGTGATAAAAGCAACACTCAGCTCGGTGCCGCCGTCAGTAAGGTACTTACCGATGAGGAGGGTAATCGCTCCGCTTATATCGCAATCGCCGATTCAAGCGGCACTAAGGTCGAGCATATTTTTGCCGACAATTATGAATCAGACAAACAGCTGATTTCGATTTGTATTGACCGATTGATGCTTTTGTTATATAATTATGATGAGCTTGGTTCAGAAAGCGAAGAATCCGCTTTTGAAAAAAAGAATGATACACGATTCAAGGAAATAATCGGCATCGCAATTGCAGGATTGACTCTCGCCGCATCTGTAACAGGATTTATTGTAGCTCTTATTTTAAAATAATCGGAGGTCATTACTATGAAAAAATTATTCAGTGTCGTTTTGGCAATTTGTATGATTTTCAGTTGTCTTACAGTTTTCTCTTTCGCTAAAACAACATACAAGGTTGTATGGAATCTGAGTGCAACCGCAAATGGGAAAGCATATTACTCTGATGATACAATTACCGTAAAACCGGGAGATACTGTTTCAGTTACTCTCAGAGTTTCAAACAACTATAAGACAGGTCCTATCGGTGCCATTATTTATTACACCGCAAATATGTTTGAGGACACCGTTCCTTATGCCTTTAATAAAGACGGAGCAATGTACAAAACCTGCGGTGGTCAGACTTCCGGCTTTACAGACTGGACAAAAATCCACGAAAGCTATAAAACAAAATCAGATTTCTGGCCAAATTACAGTGATGCTGCCAAGCTGGAAAGCTTCAAAAACACATATCATTTTGCAACAATGCAGATGACTCCAAATGCTGCCGTATCAAGAACTCCTGCATTAAATATTAACGAAGACCTTGTTACAATGACATTTAAGGTAAATTCAAAAGCCGCTAACGGCTCAACCGGAAGTATTCTTATTCCTGTTGAATGTATGCGTTCAAAGTCAAATCCGGGCGGCAGATTGTACTGCGGTATTTTCAAAACAGATAATGTTGCCGGCGAGCTTCTTCAGTACAGCGAGGACCAGACATTTGATTGCTCGGGTGCAGTTCTTAACTTCAAGGTCAGCACAGGCGGTTCATCCTACAATCTTGGCGATGTAAACAAGGATTCAAAAATCAATTCAACTGATTCACTTCTTATCCTTCAGTACACCGTTGGTTCAAAGACATTGACTGATGAGCAGAAAACTCTCGGTGACGTTAACAAGGATTCAAAGCTCAATTCATCAGACGCATTGAAGATTCTTCAGTACACAGTAGGACAGATTAAATCATTCTAAGAATTCAAAAAGATACCCAATAAACATTTCAAATCTGTTCCGAAAGTACAAAATAATTTTTAAATCTAACTACACACTGACTTCGGTTTTTCATCGGAGTCAGTTTTATTATTAAACGAATTAGTTAGTTTCAATAATAAATTCCGTTATAATAATCAAAATTTATCAGCTAAAGCATTGTCACACAAGCTTCCATATCTTGACATTAACAGCTTAATGCCGTATGATTGTGTTAGTCGCTGTGAAGTTTGACATTCGTGCAAAAAAATCTGATTCCAACGGAAATCTTTCGTGGGATGATGCAACCGACAAATAAAAATACAGCGTGGCCGCCTTTGACGGAGCAGGAAATGCTTCCTCAGAAATCCGGGCTGAATTGAAATAGGAGAATTATTATGAAGTACATTTTATTGGCAGTTTTGGGAATCATTGTTTTACTGTTACTCATTGCGGTTATCCGCACAATTTTAATCAAGGCAAAATATGACGACAAAAAAAGTGCGGTAAGCTACACACCTGAGGAAGAAAAATCATACGCAGAAGCTCTTTCGGCTATGATTAAAATTCCGACAATTTCTTCACGTGGAAATACTGACTTAACTGAATTTGAAAAGCTCCATGAGGTTATGGCGGAGCATTTCCCTCTGATTTTCTCAAAGCTCGAAAAAACTGAAATCGACGGAAATCTTCTTTTCAGATGGGCAGGCAAGGACAGTAAGCGCGAGGGCATTCTTCTTATGGGACATCAGGATGTTGTGCCTGCAAACGAAACAACATGGGAGCACAACCCGTTCTCGGGCGAAATCATTGACGGTGTGGTTCACGGCAGAGGTGCAATGGATTGCAAATGCACGGTTATGGCTGAATTCACTGCTGTTGAGGAGCTTCTTCGTGAAGGCTATGAGCCTCCTTGTGACGTGTATCTTTCAACCTCGGTAAATGAAGAAATCTCGGGCGACGGTGCACCGAAGCTAGTGGAATATCTCAAAGCCAACAACGTCCGTCTTGCCTCTGTTATGGATGAAGGCGGTGCAATCATGGGTGACCTTGTTCCCGGACTATCTGTTCTCACAGCCGCAATCGGTATTGTGGAAAAGGGATATGTTGACGTTAAAATTATTGCTCGTGGCGCAGGCGGACATTCATCAACCCCACCGAAAAACAGCCAGCTTGCACGTCTTGCCGCATTTATAAATTACTTCGAGCACAAGCGTCCTTACAAGGCAAAAATGGCAGCTCCACTCATTGCAATGCTTGAAGGTGTTTCCCCGTACCTTTCATTTCCTCTCCGACTTGTTACAGGCAATCTGTGGCTGTTCAAACCAATTTTAACCCTCGTTTTACCTGTACTTTCACCGATGACAGCCGCAGTTATGCAGACCACCTTTGCATTCACAATGTGCGGTGGCTCAAAGGCTCCGAATGTTCTGCCCGACGAGGCTTATGTTATTTGCAACCTTCGTCCCTGTGTTCATCAGCGGGCAGACGAATCGGTTGAAATTCTCAGAAAATATGCAAAGAAATTCAAGCTCGACATTGAAATTATTGAAAAACGTGAACCGTCAAAGGTTGTTGATGTAAACAGTGAAGATTTCAAGTATGTTGTAAAGTGTGTTCGTGATTGCTATCCTAACATCGCAGTTACTCCGTTCTATATGACCGGCGGTACGGATTGCAGACATTACGAAGCTGTCAGCGACAACTGTCTTCGCTTCTGTCCTATTCGACTCAATCCTCAACAGCTTGCCGCAATGCACGCCGCAAACGAAAGTATCAATACAGATGCACTTGCAGAAAGCGTCAAGTTCTACAAATATTACATTAAGAATCATAAATAAAGCACGCAACCATAATCGGCTTAAACTGATTATGGTTGCTTCTGTTCATAAACAAATAACAATTTGTTAAAAAATTATCATTGATTTTTTTTGAAAGTATTGTATAATAAAGACAGTTCCACGGAACAAATAATTTTAAGGAGAGAAAACTATGAACAGATTTGTATTAAACGAAACTTCGTACCACGGTGCAGGCGCAATCAAGGCTATCCCCGACGAAATCAAGGGCAGAGGCTTTGCAAAGGTTTTTGTTGCTTCTGACCCCGACCTCGTTAAATTCGGTGTTACCAAAAAGGTAACAGATTTGCTTGAAGAGGCAGGAATTGAATACAAGCTCTTTACTGATATTAAGGCTAATCCTACTATTAATAATGTACAGCACGGTGTTGAGGAATTCAAGGCTTTCGGTGCTGACTGCATCGTTGCTATCGGCGGTGGCTCATCAATGGATACCGCTAAGGGTGTAGGCATCGTTATTGCAAACCCTGAGTTTGCAGACATCCGCTCACTTGAGGGTGTTGCTCCGACAAAGAACAAGTGCGTTCCTATTATTGCCGTTCCGACAACAGCAGGCACAGCCGCTGAGGTTACAATCAACTACGTTATCACAGACACAGAGAAAAACCGCAAGATGGTTTGTGTTGATGTTCACGATATTCCCGTAGTTGCTGTTGTTGACCCGGATATGATGTCATCAATGCCTAAGGGACTAACTGCCGCAACAGGAATGGATGCTCTTACTCACGCAATCGAGGGCTACATCACAAAGGGTGCATGGGAGCTTTCCGATATGTTCCACATAAAGGCTATTGAAATTATCGCAAAATATCTTCGTGGTGCAGTTGAAAACACCGCTGAAGGCAGAGAAGGAATGGCTCTCGGTCAGTACGTTGCAGGTATGGGCTTCTCAAACGTAGGACTTGGTATTGTTCACTCAATGGCTCATCCGCTCGGCGCACTTTATGACACACCGCACGGAGTTGCAAACGCAATTCTTCTTCCGACAATTATGGAATACAACGCACCTGCAACGGGTGAAAAGTACAGAGATATTGCAAAGGCAATGGGCGTTGAAGGCACAGAAAATATGAGCATTGAGGAATACCGCAAGGCCGCTGTTGATGCAGTTAAACAGCTCTCAAAGGATGTAGGAATTCCTGCCGACCTCAAGGAAATTGTTAAGGACGAGGATGTTGCATTCCTTGCACAGTCTGCATTCGACGATGCCTGCCGTCCGGGTAATCCGAGAGATACAAGTGTTGAAGAAATCACCGCTCTTTACAAGAGTCTTATGTAAAATTTTATTTTTCAGCTCTGTCACATCAGTGGCAGAGTTTTTTGTTTGACAGATACTACTTTTTTGTAATATAATCATCGCAGGAGTTGATATTATGAGCAAAGCAAAATGGATATGGTATCAGGGTGATTTTGAAACGTATCACCATTTGATTCTTTCGTGCAGACGGCAGGAAAAGGGCTGTGACTACCCTTGTATGTGGCACTTGTCCTCTCCCGAAAAAAGTGTATGCTTTTTCAAAAAATTTGACGTTCCGACCGATACAACAATCAAAATTGTTACTCATTCAACAGGAATGGTTCGCCTGCCCGACGGACTTCACAGAGTAAACGAAGACATTCCGCTCAAAGCAGGAAAATATGATATGATTGTCGAGCTTTTCGACCTTGAAAAATTTCCGTCAATGTTTCTTGACAGCGAATATCTTGTGTCAGACGAAAGCTGGATTTGCGATTCTCATGACAAGGTTGATGTGCCTGTCGGCTGTGAGCCATGCTTTTACAACGAGAATGATGACCCGTCAGTTTTCCCATTTGAATATGAAGAGCTGACACCTGTTAATATTGAAAAAATAAACGGCGGAGTTCTTTACGATTTCGGCAAGGAATCCTTCGGCCCCATTGAGCTTTTGTGCGACAATCCCGACGGAATTTCACTCACCTATGGTGAGAGCAGAGAAGAAGCTCTCGATTTCAACAACGCAATTCTGCGTGAAATTCTCACGAAAAACGACTCTCCTGTTCGTCCTGCAAGGGCATTCAGATTTATATTTATTAAAAGAGAAACGGAAGTAAAGCTCATCGCAAAATACGAATATCTTCCGCTTGAGGACAAGGCATATTTTGAGTGCGAGGATGACGAAATCAAAAAAATATGGGACACCTGTGCTTACACGTTTCATCTCAATTCAAGAGAGTTTTTCCTCGACGGTATCAAGCGTGACCGATGGGTATGGTCGGGTGATGCATATCAGTCTTTTATGATTAACCGCTGCCTTTTTAACGACAACGCAATCACTGAAAGAACAATAAAAGCACTTCTCGGCAAACCGCCTTACCGCTCACATATCAACGGAATCAATGACTACTCCGCTTATCTGATTTTCTCCGCATGGGAGCATTTTTCTCATTCTGGCAACCGTAAATTTTTAGAAGAGGTTTATCCGAACATTAAGGAATTATACGGCTTTATCGTTTCACGTCTTGACGAAAACGGATATGTTGTTCAGCGTGGAAAGGATTGGATTTTTATTGATTGGGGCGAGCTTGACAAGGATGGTGCAAACTGTTGCGAGCAGATTCTTTTATGGAATGTTTACAATGTTATGGGTAAGCTCGCATCCGCAGCAGGTGAAGAAAATTGCTGTTCACAAAAAGCAGATGCCTTAAAAGAAAAAATCAACAATGATTTCTGGAATGAAGAAAAAGGTGCATTCATTGACAGCTTTTCATCAGGCAGAAATTTTGTCACAAAGCAGACAAATGTTATGGCGGTTTTATATGATTTTGCTGACCGGAATCAGAAGAAAAAAATAATCAAAAATGTTTTTGAAAATGACACTCTTCCGCAAATAAAAACTCCGTATTTTAAACTGTTTGAGCTTCTCGCTTTATGCAAGTGTGATAAAATCGAGCTTGCACAAAATTATATTTCTTCTTACTGGGGAGAGATGCTCAAGCTCGGGGCGACAAGTATCTGGGAGGAATTTAATCCCGAGAAGTGCGGTGTCGACCACTACGAAATGTACGGCGAGCCTTACGGAAAATCTCTGTGTCACGCATGGGGCAGCGGACCGATTCTGCTTCTCATTAATCAATGTGCAGGAATTGATTTTAATACTGACGGATTTACCGTCAGACCGAATCCGGGCAAGTACAAAAAATTCTCCGCCTGTGCTCCCGTCGGTGACGGATATGTTAAGGTAAATTATGACAACGGAAGTATAAATATTTTAACAAATGTTGACGGAGGAAGACTGATTTTCGGCGGCAGAGAATATAAAATAATTCCGAACGAAATTTTGAAAAAATAATTGATTTTTTGCGTGATTTTTATTGACAAACAGCCTGTGCGGTTGTATAATTTCGAACGTAAAAAAGGGGAAGCGTTGATGAGCAGGACTCATTGACGCTTTTTATATTTCCAAAAAATGTTAGAAGCGTGATATTATGGACAAAATTTTAATTCTCGATTTCGGCGGACAGTATAATCAGCTGATCGCCCGTCGTGTTCGTGAGCAGAAGGCCTATGCAGAAATTAAGCCTTACAACAAAATAACCGTTGATGAAATTAAAAATGCAGGCTACAGCGGTATCATTTTCACAGGCGGACCTAACAGTGTTTACGATGAAAAATCTCCGCATTTTTCCGCTGATATTCTTAGCATAGGTGTTCCGATTTTGGGCATTTGCTACGGTCATCAGCTCCTGACCTATATGGCAGGCGGTGTTGTTGAGTCTGCAAACAACATCAGTGAATATGGTAAAATCGAAGTTGCCGTTGAAGACAACAAGCTCTTTGAAAATATTCCCGAAAAGAGTATTTTCTGGATGAGCCATACCGACTATGTCAGCCGTGTTCCCGACGGATTCAGATGCATTGCAACAACCGACAACTGTCCGTGTGCCGCAATGTGCAACGAGGAAAAGAAAATCTACGGAGTTCAGTTCCATCCCGAGGTTACTCATTCACAATTCGGTAAAGAGCTTCTCCACAATTTCCTGTACAACGTATGTAATTGCAGCGGTGACTGGTCTATGGACAAATTCACTCAGAATGCAATCGAAAAATATAAAACGGAATTGAAGGATAAAAAAGTTCTCTGTGCACTTTCGGGCGGTGTTGATTCATCTGTTGCGGCCGTTCTTCTGCACAAGGCAATCGGCGATAATCTCACCTGCGTTTTCGTTGACCACGGTCTTTTAAGAAAAAATGAGGGCGATATTGTTGAAGAAATTTTCAAAAATCAGTTCTCAATGAATCTGATAAGAGTCAATGCACAGGAAAGATTTTTGTCAAAGCTCGCATGTGTGACAGAGCCTGAGAAAAAAAGAAAAATTATCGGCGAGGAATTCATCCGTGTTTTTGAGGAAGAAGCAAAGAAAATCGGTCACGTCAATGTGCTTGTTCAAGGAACAATTTATCCCGACGTAATCGAAAGCGGAAAAGGCGATGCCGCAACAATCAAAAGTCATCACAACGTCGGCGGACTTCCGTCGGTAATCGACTTTGACGAAATCGTCGAGCCTTTGCGTGAGCTTTTCAAGGACGAGGTTCGTGCCGTAGGACTTGAGCTTGGAATTCCTTATGACCTTGTATGGCGTCAGCCGTTCCCGGGCCCGGGACTTGCAGTACGTGTTATCGGTGACCTTACCGTTGACAAGCTCGACATTGTTCGTGATGCAGATGCAATCTTCCGTGAGGAAATCGCAAATGCAGGACTTGAGAAGGAAACAAATCAGTATTTTGCCGTACTCACCGACACAAGAACTGTCGGCGTTATGGGTGATGCAAGAACATACGGATATACTGTTGCACTCCGTGCTGTTTGCACAGATGATTTTATGACAGCGGACTTCACACGAATTCCGTTTGATGTGCTTGCTAAGGCAAGTAACAGAATCACAAACGAAGTACGTGGCATAAGCCGTGTAGTTTACGATATCACCAGTAAACCGCCTGCAACGGTGGAATGGGAATAATTTTCTCAGATACATTTTAATATCTACAGCAAAACGGAACTGTTCAGTTAAACAGCTCCGTTTTTCGATTTTATTATTTTATTATAATTCTGTTTTGCACAGATGAATAGTTATCTGCAATGAATTCCTCACTGTTGCTGAGGAAGTACGATACAACCACCTCGTAGTCCTTTAATCCGTCGGCGCAGATTTTTTCACAGCCTGTGAACATCGTCATTCCGTCACCGCCGTTAAACATCGAGTAGTTATTTCCCGAAACAGAATATGTTGCCGTCGGGTCAATATCTGTGTATGTGTCACCGTTCAGCACCTTGACATTTTTAACTCGTCTTTCTCCGTCAACTCTGATAAAATTTCCGTTTGCATCCATAACAACCGCTGACGAAATTGACGTATCAATCGTATATTTTATACCCGAAACCTGGAAGAATCCGCCGCACTCACCTACAGCGTTATTTCCATCAGAATACTTTACCTGTGTGCTTCGGCATCCCATCTCAAGTGCGTCCAAAATCTGCTGTCCTGTTGCCTTAATGCTGACAACATTATTTCCAAACGGGTGAACGGCAATCAAATCGCCGTAGGTCACATCGCCGCAGTTTAAGTCGGCACGAATTCCGCCACCGTTTACAAGTGCAATCTGAGCCTCTGTTGCGTTGCGATATGCGTCGGCTATCAAATCACCTATTGCCATTTCTCTGTTTCTTATTTTTCTGATACCGTTTTCATAAATCGAAAGATTAATCGGATTGTACGCAACGACTCTCTTCAAATCTGTATTGTATGACTCAACTATACTGTCAACAAAGGTCTTTGTGTCCTCATCCTGCTTTGTATAATCCGAGATAAGAGAAGTTGTCATTTCTCCGTTCGGTAAAATAGTCAGCTGACCGATGTTTTCAAGTCCCGTTCCTGTTGAGGACATAATAACATCTTCACCGTCCTTATCCTTTACCAGCTGACCTTCAATTTCCTTGTGGTCATGTGCATCAAGATATACGTCAATATCGGAAACATTTTCAATAATATCCTCCGCACCGTACGGATAAAAATCCTCACCGCTTCCCGTATGACCGAGAATCACAACATAATCCGCACCCAACGCCTTGCATTCATCGATATTTGACTGGATTGTTTCATAGAAATTTTCCTCACAGAATCCGTAAATTCTGTTTCCGTTTTCATCCTTGAAATATGCGGGAGTCGAAGAAACAACACTGTACGGAGTTGAAACGCCGATAAAAGCTACAGACCTGAAGCCGTACTCTTCTATGCCATAGGACTTTACTCCCGTAAGCTCATTTTCGCCCAAGCCCGAATATGTTATATTGCAGGCAAGATAAGAGTATTCCGCCTTATCAATCATTTTGTGAAGCTGTGGCATCGTAAAATCAAAATCGTGATTGCCGATTGCCGTGTAGTCATAGCCGATATAATTCATAATATCAACTATATATTCACCCTTTGAAACCGTTCCGATTGCCTGTCCCTGAACCGCATCTCCGCCGTCAACCAGTGTTATATACGGAGTTTTTTCTTCCACTTCTTTTTTATAAGCAGCCAGCCCTGCAAAACCAATACAGCCCGTTTCTTCATTTGCTTCAACGGCACAGTGAATATCGTTTGTGTACAGAATAACAATATCCTTATTCAATGAGAAAATTGCACCAAATACAGAACTGATTTCCATAGCTATTACCGTAATCAGTAATACTATTCGGCGAACAAGAAAATACATTTCGGATTACCTCTTTTCAATATTTGTTCTGTTGTTAATTGTATCATATTAATCCGGAAATATCATCACTTTTGTTCATATTTTAAAAAATAATTGACTGAAATATTCAATAGTGATAAACTATTTTCAAATCACTAAAAGGAATCATGAATATGAAAAAAACACTTTGTATTTTATTATCAATTATCATTGCCGTCGGTATCAGTGTACCTTCGTTAGCACAGACGGGTCTTTCCCAGGGAGTAACTGAGGAAATGTGCAATGCTGATTACTGGAAATCACATACTGTCACAGACGCCGATGAGGTACTGATGACAGCCGATAATATCAGAGAATTCAACAAAAACGCATTTGAGGGTAGCGGAACATACGTTGTCGGCATTGAAAACATTAAGCCTACATACAGCGCAAATTATCAGCGACAGATCATGCAATTTGATGTTCCGGCAAGAGCCTTGTACATTGATGGTCAGAAAATCAACAACGCAGAATATTATAAAAAAATAAATGATGCGATACTCAACACAGGCTACACCGACGAGGTCAGAGACACCGAATATGCCGTTGTAGTCCGTCAGACCGATATGAAATACATTCCGACACTCGATGTAATCGGCTATTCTGCAACCGACTGCGACGATGAAATGGAGTACGAAAATCTTCTTGTCAACGAGCCGTTTGCCGTTCGACAGATGTGCATAATTGACGGAGTAAAATTCTTCTACGGCTGGACAACTGATTGCGTCGGCTGGGTTCCTGCTGATGACCTTGCAATCTGCGCTGACAGAGAAGAGTGGCTTGATGCGTGGTATAACGAGGTTGACGGAAAGGATTTTCTTGTTGTTACGCAGGATAAATTAACTCTTGAGCCTTCCTTGAGAGATGAAGAATTATCTGAACTGAAGCTCACCTTAGGCACTTCATTAAAGCTCGTTGAAGAAGAAAATCTTCCCGAAACTATTGACGGAAGAAACACGTGGAACAACCATGTTGTCTACATTCCGACAAGAGATTCTGACGGAAATTATGTAAGAAGAATGGCGCTTATTCCACAGCATTACAGTGTCAGCATCGGATACCTGCCATTCACACAGTCAAATGTGCTTGATGTTGCATTCACCTGCCTTGGCAACAGATACGGTTGGGGCGGAATGCTTGATTCTTACGACTGCTCACTTTACACAAGAACAATATACCGTTGCTTCGGACTTACATATCCGAGAAACGGAGGATGGCAGCAGAATGTGCCGACAACATTTATTGATATGAGTCAGATGACCGATGACGAAAAACAACATCTCGTTGAAACAATGCCGAGCGGCACAGCATTGTTCTTCTCAGGACACACCATGTTATACCTCGGCACTGTGAGCAATGTAAGCTATGTTATCAGCGCACTCGGTACAGCCGTAGAACCGACAGGCTCAGACAGTGTTAAAACCGTTTACAATATCGCAGTAACACCGCTCACAACACGCAGAGGCGCATCGTACGGATACACAACATGGCTTCATAATCTTAACGGTGCCGTAATGGTTATGCCGAAATATGACATTTCAAAATTACAGATTTCGTCAAAGGTAAGCTGTGAAAGTGACGAAATAAAAGTTGAAGTTAAATCAAATGACAAAGAGCTTTATGAAAACGTCAACTACACTGTTGCAAAAGACGGTGACAATGTAGTAATAACAGGAATAAACAATTATTCTGGCACGGTTTCCTCTGCTCCGACAAAGCACACTGACGAGGACGGCAACGGATTCTGCGACATTTGCGGTGAAAACATTTCGGGCAAAAAGCTGATAAAGCTCATAAACTTCTTTAAGAAGATTATTGCGTGGATAGTTAATATATTTTAAATCAGCGAAAAGCAGAATACAATCGGATTAACTATAAGAATCGGGACTTATTTGAAAATCAATTTCAAACAGGTCCCGTTTTTATATGATGATAAAACAAATCCCACCCTCAGCCTGAGAGCAGGATTGGATATTCAAATGTATCGGCAAACCGAAATTTTGTTCAGAAGATTTAATAATATTAAAACGTATGGCAAGAAGCTCTGCTCCTGACCTGCAAAATAATTGTTCAAAAAACTTTTACCTGAGATTCTTCGTCTTTTTCTGTAATAACCATATCCATTGTCACATCAAGCGATGAGGTTTCGATGTCACTGAAAATCAATTTATCATAACACAGGCATATTTTTATCGCCTGTGTGTCCTGCAAAAAGCGGTCATAATAGCCTGCACCGTGTCCGAGTCTTTTTCCGTCCGAAGATGCACAGACACACGGAACTATTACAGTATCGACCTGTGACGGGTATGCAACTATGTTCGAATACTTCGGCTCAGGTATTCCAAATCTTCCCGTTGAAAGCTCTCTGACAGAAGTTATCAACACGGCAAGCATTTCACTCTTTGAAATACACCTCGGCACAAAAACATTTTTGCCACTTTTCAGTGCGGCTTCAATTATTTTACTTGTATCCGGCTCATTTGCGACGCTGACATACACAAAAATATTTTCGCTTTTATCAAACCAACTGCTGTTTATTACAGAAGCTGTTATTTTTGAATTTGCTAAGGAAAAATATTCCTCATCAAGTGACGAGAGGATTTCTCTCGCACGTGCACGTTGTTCAGCCTTATTCATTAATAATATCTCATTACGGCAACAACCTTACCGAGAATTGAACATTCGTCGACAATAATCGGCTCATATGTGTCATTTTCCGGCTGAAGGCGGTAATGTCCGTTTTCTTTATAAAACGTCTTACAGGTTGCCTCGTCATCAATAAGAGCAATAACGATTTCGCCGTTGCGTGCAAAAGGAGTCTTCTCGACAATAACAAGGTCACCGCTGAGAATACCTGCCTGAATCATGCTCTCACCACGGATACGCAAGGCAAACAACTGTTTATCTCTCGAAACCACACCTGTGTACGGAAAATAGCCTTCAATCTGCTCAACTGCAAGAATCGGAGCACCTGCGGTAACTGTACCGAGAATAGGAACCTGTGTTATATTTTCTGCCTGTCCGACAATTCGGATTGAACGCTTTAAAAGCGGGTCACGCTGAATGTAACCTGCGGCCTCAAGCGCATCAAGATTAGACTGAACAGATGAAGTCGAGCGAAGACCAACCGCCGCACCGATTTCACGAACTGACGGCGGAATTCCGTCAGCACTGCGTTGAACGAGGAATTCATATATTCTGCGTTGAGTATCATTAATGTCCATAATGGTACCTCTTTTCTGTTATTTTTTCTTATTATAACACATACTTTTCAAAAAAGCAAACATTTGTTTGCTAAAAATTAAAAATTTTTTACTTTATTTTTTCTCAGAAATATGATATGATAATGTTAGATAAATGTATATATTTACATTTTTGTAATTTTCTTGTTACGGAGAAACGTATGATTCAATTTTTCAAAAAAAGTATTTCTGTTATTTTTGTTATCTGCATTATCTTAACGTGTACATTTTTCATAGCTTTTGCAGGTGATACAAGAGAAACCGTAAAAGCATTCACCACCAATGACAATGGAATAATTTGCGTTGCTCATCGTGGTGACTGGCACAATTTCCCCGAAAATTCGATAGAAGCCGTCAAGGCCTGTGCTTACTACGATGCAGTTTCGGTTGACCTTAAGGTGACCGCCGATAACAAAATTGTGCTAATGGCTGATGACACGGTTGACAGAATGTGCACCGATAAAAACGGCAATGCTGTTTCGGGCAGGGTTTCCGACTACACATTTGCACAGTTAAGTGAGTTCCGTCTTCGCAGAAACAATGGCTCATCTGACAAAAGAATGACCTCAAGTGTTATTCCGCAGTTGAGCGATGTTTATAAAGAAATCAAAGGCAAAACCGTTCTTGTTCTTAATATGGATGCTGCCATCTTTGACACAGTTTATGCCGAAGTCAAAAATCTTGTTGCTCAGTATGATGTTATTTTCCGTCTTAACGGAAAGGCAAAGGATATTATCGCAAAATTCAACTCAACCGACAAGGACATTACAATGCTCGGAAATTATCAAGGCAACATAATTTTCATTGCAACAAGTGACGTTAAAAAATATGCAAATGCAGGAATCAACACCATTGAAATGGGGAGCAAAAACGGACGCGGTGTTCTGTATGACAACTTCCTTATGAAGCGATTCGGCGGAGAACTACGTGCTTTTGCCTCAATGGTAAACGGCAGATGCGGAGGCCGTACTGACAACGAAACAGGATGGGATGATTTAATCGGCCGTGGCTACAGCGTAATCGAAACCGACTATCCGCAGGAGCTTACCGACTATATTGTGAAAACAAATTCTGCTAAAAACACACTTTCGGTTTGCTATGATTTGTACAGTTCAACCGACACCGCACCATATACAACAGATACTGAAAAGGCATTTACGACAGCCTTGTCAAATGCAGAAAATATATTATCACACGCAAGCTCAATGAGTGAGATTGACAACGCAAGATACGATTTGCAGTCAGCATATGCAAATCTCACCGTCGGAGAGAAAAAGGCGGTTACACTTTCTTTTAATTTTTCTATAGGCAGAGCAATCGCCGTTATACTTTGTCTTGCAGTTTTTATAGCTTCGCAGATATATTTATTTAAAAAGAGAAAGAAATAAGGAAAGAAAATATAAAAATAAACATATATTTTAGAGGGTGATTTTATGCGTACTTATCATCTCGCAGTATTTGCAATTCTCTTTATTCTACAGTTTATTTTTGTGCCGCAATTTCTGAAAGCGGAAATTCCGAATCCGTGTAAAAAATCTTTGTTCTTCAAGCAAACCTGTTCGACAATCTTTTTATTCTCGGCAGTTTCTGCGATGATTATTGCGAAGAATTATTCCGTCTTTGCGATTTTAATGCTTGTCGGATTCTGTTTCTCGTGGCTCGGATATTTTCTGCTTCATGTAAAGCAGGACAAATTGTTTTTCGTTCTCGGTCTTGCATCTTTTCTCGTAGGTCATATTTTCTTCACCTCGGCATACTGCGTTGCAATCAGCAGAATGTTCCCGGGTACACCGTTTCTGAATCTTCTTCAGACAATTATTTATGTTATCTTAATCAGTGCGTTATTGTTCTCGGTTCTGAAGCTCGGTGCAGACTTCGGCAGTGCATTTCTTCCGTGCTTCGTTTACATGAACGTCGTTGCACTTATGGTTGTAAAGGCAGTTTCATTCAGCATACAAATCGTTTCAAACGGACTTACTGCCCAAAACATATACACAGCCGCGGCGCTTTCCATCGGTGCAATTTTATTCCTTGCATCCGACTATATGCTCTCCATGCTCAACTTCATTAAGGGCATAAATATTCACGGCACATTACGAAAAATAAACATCTATACATATTTCTTTGCACAGATGTTTCTCGCAACATCAATATTATTTATCAGAGGTTAATTATGAAAAGAATTGCAGAATTTCAAAAGGTGAGCTTTGAACAATTTTTCGAAGGATGGAACGGTGAATTCGGCACAGACGAAAAAACTGTTCGTGAAATTTACGAATCAATAAAACTCCCACTCAGAGCAACATCGGGCTCGGCAGGCTATGATTTTTTTGCACCGACCGATATTACCTTAAAGCAGGGCGAAACAATCAAAGTTCCGACAGGAATCCGTGCAAAAATAGATGACGGCTGGGTTCTGAAAATTTACCCGAGAAGCGGACTCGGTTTCAAATTCCGTCTTCAGCTCGACAACACAGTCGGAATTATCGACAGCGACTATTATTACTCAGATAATGAGGGACACATTTTTATTAAAATAACAAACGATGCTCACTCAGACAAAACAGTTGATGTTAAGGCAGGCACAGGCTTCGCGCAGGGACTTTTCCTTGAATACGGTATAACCTATGATGACAATGTCACCGATGTGCGAAACGGCGGACTCGGAAGTACAACAAAATAAAAAACTGGAGCAATTGTTATGAAATTAAAAGCATTGGTTACTGCAGAAATTATTCGTTCGGAAATAGAAGTTTTTTGCGAAAATATTGACTTTGTTTATGCGGGATACACACTTGATCACAATGTTTTGCCACATAATGAATTACTTGAATTAATCAGAGATATCGACATACTGATTTGTGAATATGATACTATTAATGCGGACATACTCGATAATGCCGAAAAGCTCAAATTGATTGTCTGCTGCAGAGGAGGCGTAAGCACGGTCATTGATTTAAAAAAGACCAACGAGCTTGGTATCACTGTCTGCAACAATATCGGCAGAAATGCCCGTTCCGTTGCAGATGTCACAATGGCTTTTATGCTCGATATGACACGTAATATTTCAGCAACAAATGCGCTGATTCACAGCAGAACCATCACAGCAGAGGTTAGCACAAAACCGTCTGAATATAAAGATACCGTATGGGGACTTGACAATAACAGTCCGTTTATTAAATATCGCGGAAGCAGTTTAAACCATATGACTCTAGGAATCGTCGGATTCGGTCATGCAGGTAAGCTTGTGGCAAAAAGAGCCGCCGCTTTTGAAATGAAAATCTGTACTTATGATCCATTCGTAAAAGATATAGACAAGTATCCCGAAATTGATTTCGTTGATTTTGAAAAGTTGCTTGAAATATCCGATGTTGTAACCGTACACGTTCCATCTGCTCCGAGTACAAAGGACTTGTTCTCCGAAAAAACATTTTCAATAATGAAAGACGGCGCGTATTTTATCAACACTTCACGTGGAGATGTTGTTGTTGAGGACGCACTTATAGAATCGCTTAAATCAGGCAAGCTTTCCGGAGCAGCTATAGACGTTACACGAAAAGAACCGATTTCTTCAGACTCGCCGTTATTAGATGCTCCGAATCTGATAATTACTCCTCACATTGCAGGTTCTTCCTATGATGTGCAGGCTGAAGGAAGCAAAATGGTGCTTGAGGAATTGAGAAGATTTTTAAATAACGAAGCACCATTAAATGAAGTAACTTTACGTAAATAAAAAGGTGATTATATGAACAAAAATATCGGAATTATTCTTGCAGGCGGAATCGGTTCACGTTTCGGAGCATCCTGTCCAAAGCAATATTGCCTTATTCTCGGCAAAGAAATGATATGGTACACTATTGAAGCATTTAAAAAAGCAAAGAATATTGATGATTTCATTGTTGTTCTTGATAAGGAGCAATTTGAAAAGGGCGAAATTGCTAAAACTTACGGAGTAAAAACCGTGCTCGGCGGAAGCACAAGAAACAAATCCTTTAAAAATGCATTGGATTATATCCACGAAACTTTTCCCGACTGTGAAAAAATAGTTGAAAATAATGCCGCCTGTCCTATGATAAAACCTGAATTAATCGATGAATTTATCGATCTGCTCGATGAATACGATTATGTAAATGCGGCATATAAAATTACCGATGCTCTCGGTTCATATGAAAACAGGGTTGCCAACCGTGAAGATTTCTATTTAATCCAGGCGCCTGATGCTTACAGGTTTCCGTTACTGTACAAACACTTCGATGAAAATTCCGAGCTTGGTCATCCCGGACATCAGCTCCCGCTTGAGGCTACCGAATATCGATACTTTGGTTATTTGAACAACATAAAGGTAACCTATCCTAATGATATAAAAATAGTTGAGTTATTAATGAGAGAAGAGAAGGGCGAATAACCCTTCTCTTTTTCCAAAACTATATATTCTTTTCATACTGCTTTATTTCTTCCCGACTTAATCTGTGGTCTTTAATAATAACCCTGCTATAATCATCGGTTCCCGGTCTTTTTATAGGTGTCATATAATCATCGCCGTAATTTATTCTTAAATACCTGTCATAATCTGCAAACGAAGTAAATTTATACTGTTCAAAAGAATACTCCGCTTTATTTTCTACAAGTTCCTTCGGAATCAGAAACTTCTTCGCACATTGGAATACCTTTTCAAAATCAAAGAAGTATTCAACAGAATAAAATCCAAAATGAATATAGCTATCTGATTCATCACTCTGAAGCATACGCATTCTTAAATAATAATACCACGCCAGTGGTCTGTATTTAAAAATTTCCGTTAATATCATTATCATTGTTGAGTAAAAATGACTGCCTTTTATTGCACTGATTTTTCTTTGGCCTACCGCAATACGCTGATATTTATACATATATTCTATTTGCTTTTTTAATAATTCTTCATTTTTTGCAGCCTTAAAAAGCGGCATAATATCAATCCATATGCCATTATTTGTTTTCTTCTGCAGCTCAACCTCATGGTTTGCACGATGGCTATACATAAGAGTTCTTGTATCTCGCACTGTTGAGTACAAGGCAATAAAGCCTTTGTCTGTGTGCTGGTCCTGCCAGAAAAAATCTTTATCAAGCTCTTTTTTTGCATATTTTTTTAGTTTTTTGAGGTCTTTATAGTCCATATGAATGTCAATATCATCATCCCATGGAATAAAACCCTTATACCGCGCCGAGAAACGTACCAAAAGCTAAATAATAATCGAGATTATGTTTATCACAGATATCCGCAACTTTTTTTTAAAATATTTAAATCACAGTCCTGAACCTCTTTAAGTGTAGCCATCAAAAAACTCCTTTGCTTTTATGCTCTCCCGAAAACAATATTAATACAAAACATTTTACAAGTCAAGCTTTACTTATTCAACCGCAAACTGACTATTATAAATTTCAGCATAAAATCCGTTCTTTTGAAGCAGACTTTCGTGTGTGCCCTGCTCAACGATTTTACCATTATTCATAACAAGAATTATATCTGACTCCTTGATTGTCGAAAGTCTGTGTGCAACAACAAAACTCGTTCTGCCCTGCATCATTTTTGCAAAAGTTTTTTGTATTCTGATTTCAGTTCTGCTGTCAATCGAAGATGTTGCTTCATCAAGAATTAACATCGGAGGCAGACTCAGAATTACTCGTGTTATACAAAGCAACTGCTTTTGTCCCTGCGAAAGATTTCCGCCATCCTCACCGATTAAAGTATCGTAGCCGTGCTCAAGTCGTTTAATAAAGCTATGTGCGTGCGTGAGCTTTGCGGCGGCAACAATTTCCTCATCAGTTGCGTTTGGTTTTGAATATGCAATGTTTTCTCGGATTGTGCCCGATTTGAGCCATGTTTCCTGCAAAACCATTCCGTAATTACTGCGAAGTGATTTCCGTGTGAAGCTCCGTGCATTTTCTCCGCTGACCTTAATTACACCGCTGTCGGGGTCATAAAACCGCATAAGCAGATTGATAATCGTACTTTTTCCGCATCCCGTAGGTCCGACAATAGCAACACGCTGACCCGGGTTTACTGCAATATTTAAGTCTTTAATAAGCTCTTTATCCTTTGTGTATGAAAAGTCGAGATGCTCAATCTCCACACTTCCGTCTGCATTCTCAAGAATTTTCTCTGTATCGGGAGTCTGCTCTTTTTCGTCAATCAATTCAAAAACTCTTGCCGCAGAAGCAAGTGAATTCTGAAGCTCGGTAACAACACCCGAAATTTCGTTAAACGGCTTTGTATACTGATTTGCGTATGACAAAAAGCAAGTCAGCTGACCGACGGAAAATCTGCCGTTAATAACCGCTATTGCGCCGAATACACCGACACCTGCGTAAACAAGTGCATTGATAACTCTTGTGCATGGATTCACCATAGAAGAGAAGAACGTTGCTTTCAGGCTGTACTTCGATAGCTCGTCATTAATTCCGTCAAATTTTGTCTGCGAATTTTCTTCCTGACAGAATGCTTTTACGACCTTCTGATTCCCTGTCATTTCGTCAATGTGCGTTGTAATTTCGCCACGGATTTCAGACTGCTTTTTAAAAAGATTGTACGTTCTTTTTGCAATAAACGAAGCAACGAAAAGTGAAAGAGGAGTCAGAAGCACAACTATAAGCGAAATTTTAACATTGACCGAAAACATAAAAATCAATGTACCGACGATTGTCGTAACACCCGTAAACAGCTGGGTAAATCCCATAAGCAGACCATCGGAAAACTGGTCAATATCCGTTATTATTCTGCTGACAATATCACCGTGATTATGCGAATCAATGTACGAAACATCGAGCTTCTGCAAATGACGGAATGCCCTGACACGAATATCCTTCACAACACGGAAGGTTATTCGGTTGTTGATTAAATTCATCAGCCATTGTGAGAGTGCGGTAATACCGATAACAACAAGTGTTTTTAAAATAATTTTTTCGATTGCAGGGAAATCAACATTACCCTTTCCGACAATTAAATCAACCGCCTTGCCGAAAAGAATCGGTGCATAAAGCTGGGATACAACTGTCACAATCGCAAGTGCAAACGAAATAAAAACAAGAATTTTATATTTTCCGACAAGAGAGAGTACACGTTTTAGTGTGCCTTTATTTTTAAGCATTTGCACTCACCTCCTCTTTTGCATAAAGCTGGGAAGTGCAGATTTCACGATATACATCGCAGTTTTCAAAAAGCTCATCGTGTTTGCCGATACCGACAACATCGCCGTCATCGAGAACAATAATAATATCCGCGTTTCTGATTGTTGAAAATCTCTGTGAAACTATGAACACCGTCATATTATCGGTGTTATTTTTTATCGCCCGACGAAGTCTTGCATCGGTTGCAAAGTCGAGCGCAGAAGCACTGTCATCGAGGATAAGAATTTCGGGTTTCTTTACAAGTGCACGGGCAATGGTAAGTCTTTGACGCTGACCGCCCGACAGATTTTTTCCGCCCTGCTGAATCGGGGCATCAAGTCCGCCATCCTTTTCGAGCACGAAATCCTTTGCCTGTGCAATTTCAAGTGCAGAAAGAATTTCGTCATCGGTCGCATCGGTTTTGCCCCATTTAATATTGTTACGTACTGTTCCGCTGACGAGCACCGCATACTGCGGAACAACGCCTATCATATTTCTAAGCTGTGAAATCGGATATTTTCTCACGTCAGTTCCGTTAACCTTAACCGCACCTTCACTGACATCGTAAAATCGTGGAATCGTATTGACAAGTGTCGTTTTACCCGAGCCTGTACCGCCGATAATACCGACAGTTGAGCCTTTCGGGATTTTAATATTGAGCGAATCAAGTGATTTCTCAGCTGAGCCGTAAATTACACTTACATTTTCAAATTCAACCGCATATTCGCTTTGAGAATTGACCGGAGTATTTCCGTCATCGGTAAGTGAGGCTTTGACCTCAAACACTTCGCTGATTCGGCTTGCACTCGCCATTGACTTTGTAAGATTGATAATCAGATTTGCGAGCTTGACAATCTCAATGAGCACCTGTGTCATATAGTTAATAAGCGCTACAACATCACCCTGAGAAAGTCTGCCTGCATCAACCTGCTTTCCGCCGGACCAGATAATAAGCAAGATTGACACATTTACAATCACATACGTTATCGGATTCATAAATGCGGAAATTTTTCCGCCGAAAAGCTGAGCTTTTTTCAGCTCCTCGCTGTGCTCTTCAAAGTCTTCAATTTCCTTTTGCTGATGATTAAACGCACGTATCACTCTCACACCCGACAGATTTTCACGTGTGATTTTGAGCACCGCATCAAGTCTTTTCTGAACCTTTTTATAAATAGGAACTGAGCCGAACATTATTCCGAAAACGATTGCAATAAGAAGCGGAATCGACACTGCGAAAATCAGCGCAACCTTTGTATCAACGGTAAACGCCATAATAACCGCACCGATTACAATAAACGGAGAGCGCAAGAACAATCGCAAAAACAGATTGACAGCAGTCTGTGTCTGATTAACGTCAGCGGTAAGTCTTGTAATAAGTGTTGATGTGCCGAGCCTGTCAATATCCGAATAGGACAGCGTATTTATATGACGGAACAAATCACTGCGAAGCTCCTTGCTGAAGCCTATTGCCGCCTTAGCCGCAAAATACTGTGCCGTGCAGGCACTTGCAAAACCGACAAGTGCAAGACCGATAAGCACAAAAAGTAATTTATACACAAGCGGTTTGTCCATATTTGCGATACCCTTATCTATGATTGCGGCAACGACAAGCGGCACCGTCAGTTCAAAGCTTGCTTCAAGCATTTTGAACAGCGGAGCGAAGATACTTTCTTTTATGTAATTTTTCAAGTACTTCAACAGCTTCTTCATTTTGTTCACCGAGAAAATAATAACACAATTTTAAAATTTTATCAAATTTATTTTAACCAAAAAAACTGCCCCGATTGCTCGGAGCAGTAAATTAATTAATATATTATCTTACGTTATCTGCAAGGTCCATGAACTCGCTGATAACCTTTGAAGCTGTATGCTTACCGAAGGAGATAAGGCACCATGAATCTGTATCAAATGTGTCCTTGCTCTCGCTGTACTGCATACCTGCCATTACGAATTCATTATCCGGCTCAATATAACCGATAGCGTCGTTCATAAGGTCAAATACGATAAGATTCTCGCCATACTTACTGCGAAGCGAATTGTACTCGAAGCCATCAATTCCGTCACCACCGAGGAGAAGCTCGCCATAGGTTTCACCCGGACAAATCTCAACCTTGAGAGTGTCACCGATTTCCATATAACCGCATTCTGTTACTGAGTAATACTTGCCTGTTTCGTTCTCATAAAGGAAGAAGAAATCTGTGATTCCTGACTTGCCGATAATGTCAAGAAGCGGATTTGATACTTCAATAATATACTGCTTGTGAGCAATATTGAGAAGTGGCTCAACTACTGTTTCCGTAACAGGTGTCCAGTTGTTATACCATACTGAATATCCTGCACTGTTGCTGTACTGCTGAACACCGAGCATATCGCCAAGCTCATAATTCATTGCATCACACTCTGCCTCAGTCTTTGTCATACCGAGAATGATGTGACCGATTTCATAACCGTAACGAACAGCCTCTTCCTGTCTGTTGAGGTCAAGTCCGTCATCAGATGCACCACGCTGATATGTGATTGTACCGATACAGCCCTGAATATAGATGAAGTTGTAGCCTGCCTTGTTGATAACCTTTTCAATATTAGGAACAAAGTCTGCTGAAATTACTTCAAACTCATAGCCAGAATTTTCCGGATGAGCGCTGAAGGATGTGATAATTGTCGGCTTTGCTGACTTCTTATCAGGTGTGAATGTGAGCTTATAGAGATTGCCGTCAAATGTGTACGGAGCAGTTCTGTCACGAAGATAATCCTGTGCGATATCTTTCTTTGCAAATGTGAGTGTACCCTTTTCCATACCTGCAACAGCTTCTTTAACTGTTCTTGTTGTTGAAGCAATAATTGTGTTAAGGAATGTTCTGTCAACACCGCTCTTAACCTCTGCAAGTCCGAGTGGTGAGAGAAGGAGATTTGAAAGAACATTATTCAATGTATCATTCCATACACCCTCAAGGTCAATACCGCTATGAGTATGTGTAGCTGAAACATTGATTGAAACAATGTTGTTTTCCTTTGCAAAATCTGCAAGACTTTCACGAATAAGTCTTACGTCTGCATTTGCAATACCGATAGCATCGAGAACTGCGAATACAACCTTACCTCTGCCTGAGCCGTCATCGAGAACGATTGTACGAACCATAAGGTCATCAAACTTCTCAGTTGTGTTTGCCATAAGGCCGTAACCGCCCATTGCATAAGCCTTTGTACCGAAATCAGCCGGCATGATTGATGCCTCTGAATAACCGAGGCTCCATTTTGCACCCTTTGCAGGCTCGTCAAGGAATGTGTCCATGCCCTTGTAGAAGTTGCCGTACTCGTCAAGGCTGAATGATGCATAATCATTGAGCACGGATGTCTTCGGAATTACAAGACCGAGAGCCTTACCAAGTGCATTGATAACTGTGTCACTTAACACGTTAACTGCCTGTGCAAGAATTTTCATAAATGTTGTCTTTACGTTTGATGTATCTGCCTGTGCAAGATAATCTTCAACCGAAACAACACTTACATCGTTTGTCTGCTTTTCGCCTGCAAATGAGCTTGCTCCGAGAGGAACAATGAGGCTGAAGCACAAAATGATTGAAATTACAGATAACATAACTTTTTTCATATCTGTGTCCTCCTTTATTTTCAGAAGTTGACCTTCATGAATACATTATAACATAAAACTTGTCTTTTACAATAATATTTTTAATTGTGTGTAGCCGATGTGCTGCTTTTCGCCGCAGTAGTCTTTGTCGGAGCCTGCGTTGATGCCTGTGTTGATGCCTGTGTTGATGCCTTTGTCGTAGCATGAGTTGTCGAAGACGGCTTAGCAGGTTTCACCGGCTTGGTCGGAAGAGTAACTGTAAACGAGCCACTCTTTCCGGTAGTCTTTGAATGCTTCTCATCTTTTTTTGTTGTACTGCTGTTTTTCTCAGTTTTTTTCTCAGTAGTTGTTGTGGTGGTTTTTTTCGTTGTGTAATCGTAGTCATCGTAATAATAACGATTAACTTCCTCCTTAGTATGATACGGCTTGTATTCGATACTAAGCTGTGTGGTTGTTGAGATATATTTCTTGACAGTAACCGTAATATCAGCTGTTCGTACCTTACCGTCAGCTGATTCAATATGAACGGTGGTTTTTCCGACACTTACACCCTCAATTTTATAGTAAATGCAATTTTCAAGCACCGTTGACTCATATTTAATTTCAGCAATATCGGGGTCATCGCTGACAAATTTCAGACTGCCCGGAGTGAAATATCCGTTAGATGTAACAGAAACATAATTCCTTGCAGGTGCGTTAAGTCCAACCGTTTCTGTATCTCCGTAAGGAGAAAGCAACAGCTTTACAATTTCACTGTCCGTTGTCTCAGGCTTTTTCAAATCGGCTGAAACTTCAACATTCTTTTTTGCACAGGAAACAAGTGTGAACATAATTGCCACAAAGCATAAAAGTGCAACTATTCTTTTCACGTTAACGCCCCTCTCCGTTTATCAGTTTATTTTAACATAGATATATTTTTTTGTAAACTAAAAATTCATGAAGTGATGCATAAGGTACGTTTTTACATGGATAATTCTGATAAAAAATTAAAAGCGATACTTAGCCGTTAAACTAAGCACCGCTTTTTGCTATGTTGTTATATTGCACCTGTTGAGCTGTAGAAAGCCCAGATTCGTTTTCCGTCAACTGTCTTGGGTTTAGCTACAACTTTCATTGTGGTTTTTTCTCCGTCCCAGTATGTAACTGCAAAGGTAATATTATATCTACCGTCTGATGTAAGCTCTTTGCTCTTGATTGAAATATCGGTACCGCCGTCTCCTCCTTCACCTGCATTAATATAATAATATCCATCATAATAATACGAACGGCTTAAAGAATAATTATGTTCGGGAGTTGCATCAAATATATTCATTAAAATCCAATCAACCTTGTCGGCATCAAGTTTCACATAACACCACCAATCATCAACCCTGCCCATAGGGTCTTTCGGGTCTGTCGGATAAACGCCTTCGCCAAAGTAAATTTTCGGAAAATCGTAAAATCTTATATACAGACTAAAGCCAACAGTTAATGGCATTATCAGCTTTTCAACAATTTCCGGTGACGAAAGCTTTGACGTGTCAAACGAACCGGAATAATATAGCCAATAGGCATATTTCATCAATTCATCAAAATCACTTTCTGTTGCTGTCGGAGTTGTTGTCTTCTTCGTTGTTCTGATTTTTTCGGTAGTGCTTTTTTCTGTAGTTGTTGTAGTTATTGTACTCATTGTGGTACTCGTGGTCGTAGCTGTAGTTTCTGATGTGGATTCAAAAGTCGACTCGTTGCTTGTTTCAGTTGCAACTGTTTCGGAATCAACATCTCTGTCATCTGACGCAGACCCGGTCTTGCCACATGAACACAAAGACAAAAGCATTCCAAGAGAAATCGTCAATGCAATTAGTTTTTTCATATAAATCTCCTAACCCTTTGTACTTAACAGAATAATTATTTTACTTCGTTGAGAATTTTCAATACAACCGCAAGGCTTTCCTTTGTAACCTTTTCAACGGGTTTATTGTTTTCAACGCAATCTGCAAAATAACGGATTTCGTTTTCATAAGCACCTGCTGACGGAAGCTCGAAGTCACTCTGATTTTCTCCGCCCTCATTCATCTCGCACGGCTTGAACTCATTTCCATCGCAATCATAGATTGTAAGTCCGTCTCTTTCAAAAGCAACAACTGCATTCTCAAACTGGAAACGGAAGCCCATATAGAACGGATACTTAGCCTTAAACCATGAAGCTTCAGCCGTGATAAAGAAATCGCCGTAATCATATACAACGCTCATATAATCCTGGTCGGGAAGCTCTTTTCTGTTGCATACATAATTCTTCGGCGCACCGAAAGCGTAAACAAGAAAATCAAGGTCATGGATATGTAAATCAAACGGAATAAGTCCGCTGAGCTCTTTCTTCGTGTACCACTCCATCCAGCTGTTAGACGGATATCCGCCCAGTCGCCACATTGAAGCTGAGATGAGCTTACCGTACTTATTTGAATCGTAAATCTGCTTTAGCACCTCGTACTCACTCCAAAAACGAAGCACCTGTGCAACCATATACTTAACTCCGTTTTTCTCTGCTGTTTCATAGAGTAAATCAACATCGCTCTCATTAAGAGAAATCGGCTTTTCCGAAAGGACATTTATGCCCTTGTTCATAGCCTTGAGCGCAAACTCACAATGCAGGAATGTCGGAAGACATACATCAATTATATCAAACTCGTTTTCCTCGAGCATTTTATCAAAATCCGTGTAAAATTTATGACCGGGATATCTCTCCATTTTCTCAGGACGGATATCACAAATAGCAACAAGCTCCGCATTATCCATATCATCCCATGACGGAACATGAGCACCGCTGATGCCACCGCATCCTACTAAACCAACCTTTAACATACTATCGCCTCGCAATAAAATATTACTGATATTATACAGTACACTATTTGCGATTTCAACAAAAACAGTATTATTCTTTCACTTTCGGTAAGTTTAACAAAAACACAGTCAATTTTTCTATATATAAACCAATGTTATTAACTTGATAAAATCTCACATATGATATATCATTTTAACAGTATATTTTAGGAGGCTTTTCAATGAAAAGAATAATATCACTATTTGTCGCTCTTTGCATGATGTTTATGCTCACTTCAACAGCATTTGCAAAGACAGAACAAAAAGACTATCCGTATATTTTTGTTCACGGAATGATGGGATACGGAGAAAACACAGAAGGTCAGTACGAAGAACCTTACTGGGGTATGAGCTCAGACGTTAACATTCTTGAATATTTCCGTGGTAACGGCTACGAAGCATATGCTCCGAGCGTAGGCGGATTATCCTCTGCATGGGACAGAGCCTGCGAGCTTTATGCACAGCTTGCCGGCACAGTTGTTGACTACGGTGCTTACCACTCTGCAAAATACGGTCATTCAAGATACGGCAGAGATTACACAGACAGACCTATTATGGGCAGACACTGGGATTTAAAAGAGAAAATCAATCTCGTTACACATTCCTTCGGCGGTCCGACAGCAACAATTCTCTGTTCACTTTTAGCCTACGGTAACGCAGACGAAATCGCCGCTTGTGACGATTGCAGTGAGCTTTTCAAGGGCGGTCACGCAGATGCGGTTTATTCACTTTCAACCCTCGTTTCACCGCACAACGGTTCACCTGTTTCAAATCTGCTTTATGATACAAAAATTCCCGTTTACCTTGTTGCAACATACGTAAATATTATGGGAATGAGCAAAAATCCTTCAATCGATTTTATGCTTGACCAGTACGGAATCAGTGCCGACCCGTCAACAGGCAAGACCGCAAGCTTCAACCCGATAGGAATTATCAAGCTCGCTTCTTCAAATGACAACTGTTCTTATGATATGTCAATCCAGGGCGCAAAGGATCTCATGCAGTACAAGCTCCCCGAATCGCTCTACTGCTTCTCTTATGCCTGTGACACAACAACCACTAACGAAAAGGGAAAAGTCACAGTTGAAACAGATGACTCATTGACACCGACAGCAAAGCTGGTAGTTTTACTCGCAGGTAAAAAAATCGGCGGAATACAGCTTTCTGATGACTGGGCACACAATGACGGACTTGTTCCCGTACCGAGTGCATTATATCCGCAGAACGCAGAAAGCAATCACATTTTCTATGAAGACGGAATGAAGATAAAATCCGGTGTATGGTATGTTATGCCTGTACAGGAAGGAAACCACGGATACCACGTTGCAGGAAGTATGGAAAAACTCGCAGGCTTCTATGATTCATTAACAGGATTGATTAACAGCTTATAAAGGAGATTCGTTATGAGCAAAAAACCTAAAACCGTTGACGATTATTTTAATCGTAACAAATGGGTGTACAGCATCGGCGGAATCGGTCGAGATATGTGCTATTCACTCTTCACAACATTTTTGCTGACCTATGTTCTTTTTACAAGGTCTGTCACCACACAACAGTTTGCCGCAATCAGTACGGTGCTTATTATCTGCCGTATATGGGACGGACTCAATGACCCGATTATGGGCGGTGTTGTCGAAAACACAAGAACACGTTTCGGTAAATTCAAGCCGTGGATTATGATTGGTGCGGTAACAAACGGTGCGGCAATTATCGCAATGTTTTCAAACAAGCTCCAGGGCTGGAGCTTTATCTACCTTTTCATCGCACTTTATCTCTTGTGGGATATCACTTTCACAATGAATGACATCGGCTACTGGTCAATGATGCCGTCACTTACAAGTCAACCTGACCGCAGAGATAAAATTGCTTCACTCGCAAACCTTTTCAGCGGAGTCGGCAGTCTTGCAACCGTCGGACTTGTTCCGATGCTCACAGCAGGTAAGAATGCTATCGGCGGAAACTCAATCACCGCATATGCAATTGTTTCCGTTATTTGCGTAAGTATGTTTATTCTTTGCCAGAGCTTAACCTGTGTCGGCGTTAAGGAAGACCGTTCAATCAAAGCGGAAAAAGAAGAACGCATCGGTCTCAAGCAGATGTTCCAGGTTATCATACACAACGACCAGCTTTTGTGGTCAACCCTCTTAACCTTACTTGGCTATCTGAGCAATTCCCTGCTTACAGCTTTCGGTGCAAATTACATCTATCTCAAATTCGGCTATGACGGAACAAAGGTTACATTGTTCACAGCATTTTTTGCAGGTGCATCAGGTCTTCTTCTGTTGGTTTTCCCGACACTTTGCAAGAAATTCAAAAGAAAAAAGGCACTCTTTGTGGCTCTTATCATTTCAATCATCGGTTATGTAGGATTTATCGTCGGCGGCACACTGCTTCCGTCTTCAATTCAGTTTGGTTCGCTTTGCGGCTTTGCTCTTATCGCAGGCTTCGGTCAGAACTGGTTCACGATGATTATCATGATTATCTTTACCAACACAATCGAGTACAACGAATATAAAACAGGCTCCCGTGATGAAGCACTTATTTTCTCTCTTCGTCCGTTTATGGCAAAGATGTCAAGCGCTTTACAGCAGGTTATTGTTACCGTTGTTTACATTGCAATCGGTATGACAGGAATCACAAATAAGATTTCCGACCTTGAGCAGAATGCAAGTGTTCTTTCGAGCGCTGAAAGAGCAAAGGCATTGCCCGACCTTGAAGCATCTCTCCAGACAATCGAGGATGACAAGCTCGCAAACATAACGAATGTACTTAGCGAAGCTGACCCGGGTATGGCTGTCAAGCTCGTACTCTGCATGACGATTATTCCGATTATTCTTTTAATAATCGCATACTTTGTAAATGTAAAGAAAAACAAAATTGACGAGGAAACCTACGATATGATGCTCAAAGAAATTGAAGCACGTAAGGAAAAAGCAGAATAATATGAGTATTTCAGATTTTTTCTATAATAAAATGCTGTCCGTTCTCAACGAACGTGAGCAAAGCGGAGCAATTCCGACTCCCGCAACAAATGAGCCAATTGAAAAATCCGACGGAGAATTATTCACCTTTGTTGTCTTCGGTGACCCGCAGGTTTCGAACTATATGTTTGCGAGAGAATGCTGTTTTTACGGTGCGTGCAAGGATATAAAAAATCAAGCTGAACCGATTGATGCATTGCTTGTTGCAGGCGATGTCACGGAAAACGGACTTAAATGCGAATTCAGAATGGTATCGCACATTCTCAACGGAATTTCCGACAAGGTCAGCAATATTTTTCTCATTCCGGGAAATCACGACATACGCCTTCGCTCGTATAAAAAACAGTTGAAAAGATTTTGCAATGCGGTTTCTTCAATCAAAAACGGTGTTGTGCCAAACGGAACGAATTACCATTTTTCAGTTGATTTTCCGAGCTGTAAATTCATCATGATGGGTGCAGACAGAGCTTCCTTTGAAGCGGCGCATATAAGCCGTGAACAGCTGGATTGGCTTGACAGAGAAATCGGTTTGGCTGAAAAAGAAAACAAACCTGCATTTGTATTTAATCACCAAACCTTGAAAAAAGTTCACGGACTTCCCGATGTATGGCAATCAAACGACAACTGGCGAGGCTCTGTCGGAAGACAAAGCGAACTGCTCAAGCGTGTTTTTGAAAATCACAGCAATGTAATTTTCGTCACAGGCCATTTGCATATGGGCGTGTGGGAAAAGACCTTTGAGGATTTCGGCAAGTATAAATGCCTTTCAATCCCTACGGTCGGTGCAGGAAATCACGGTGAATTTTCTCACGATTCCCAGGGCTATGTAATTTCTGTTTTCGAGGATAAAATCATAGCAAGAGCAAGACTTTTTTCGCAGGGGAAATTTGTTGATGAAACAATACCGAATGCAAAAATAGAATTAAAAAAAATATAAAGTTCACCCTCTTTGTCACTTTTGTTGACAAGGAGGGTTTTCTTGTTATGTTACTTGTTTATCATGTAGGGAAGTGGCTCTGCTCCTGCCGAATTTGCGGAGCAAATTGGACAACACAGAATTCACCCCTTTCGTCACTTCGTGACACTTCCCCAAAGGGGCAGCTTTTAAGTGTAAAAATGTAATTAGGCGCCCCTGTGGGGAGCTGTTGAGCGAAGCGAAACTGAGGGGGTGGTTGAGATACTTCACTTTGCTCAGTATGACATAATTGTTGTTTAGTACAAACAAATTCCTTACTTAATTTTGGCAGGAGCAGAGCCCCTGCCCTACAATCAAATATACATATGTCATTCTGAGGAGCAATGCGACGAAGAATCTCAATTATGAGCATTTACCCCTTTCGTCATTTCTTCGCAATGCCACTTTCTCGCTGCGGCTCAGTCACCACAGGGCAGCTTGATTGTGCGAAAAAATAATTAGGCGCCCCGTTTGGGGAGCTGTTGAGCAAAGCGAAACTGAGGGGGTGGTTGAGATACTTCGCTTTGCTCAGTATGACATAATTGTTGTTTAGTACAAACAAATTTCTTACGGAATTTTGGCAGGAGCAGAGCTCCTGCCCTACACAATATTCTTGCGTATGTCATTCTGAGTCGCAAAGTGACGAAGAATCTCAATAATCGAACTTCACTCCCACCATAGTTTCGTGAAGAACTTTTATATTTTCCCTGAATATAATATTATCGGTGATAAAATGAAAAAAAAAATGAAATTTGATATGTTTACATACACAAAAAAGTGGACAACTATTATTCTTGTGTTCTGCATTATATGGATTTGTGCAAGCTACGTTCTTGCCGCACACGGAGCAAAGGACATTGCCGAAACTCTCGGAATGAAAGTAATTGATTTGACAAAGGCGATTTTCTGCACATACATTATTCGTGCATTTTTTGACACCTATTCTGAGAAAAAATGTGATTACCGAATGTTCCGTGAGTGTATTAAACACGAAGAAATAAAAAACGCAGAGGACGAAAATCCTCTGCGTTAATTTCTATATTGATTAGCCTACAAACTTGATTGTAAGAATCTTTTTGCCTGTGATTTCGAACTCTGCGAAGCCGTCCTTGTCAACTGTGAGAGGAGCAACATCCTTCTCCTCAAGGCTTACGAGCTTAACCTCGCTCCACTTCTTATCTGCATATGCAGGAAGCTCGAACTCTGCCTTCTGTCTTTCAACAGGTGACTGAGCCTTCTCAATCGGAGCAATACCGCCGTTAAGACGGATTGTTGTCTTGATAGCCTTATCTGACGGGTTGAACAAACGAACTACATAGCCTGTGCCGTCCTCAGCCTGCTTAACACCGCTGATGTTGAGCTTCTCTGTGCCAAGCTCGATGAACGAATGAACAAGGTCATTCTTGCCGTGCTCTGTCGGAGCAAGCTGTGCAACGCTGAACTTGAGGTTGAATCTCTCGCTCTCGCCCCATACATTGCCCTCTTCCCAATCACCCTTATGCGGTAAGAAAGCGTAACGATATGTGTTCTTGCCGATGCACTGTGAACCCTTATCGATTGAGCTGTAGTCCTGCATATCTGATGTAACACAGATACGAAGCGGGAATGCACGAAGAAGTGAAAGGTAAACTGTACCGCACTCGTCATCAGATGCTTCATAAGCTTTAAGACCTGTGTTAAGAAGTGCTGCACCAACCTTACCGTCAGTAACGTCAACGAATGAGTTCATCGGCTGCTCTGTCATCGGAATTTCATCATAGAGTGAGTAGTCGAGCTTTGCAACCTGGCGCTTAACAACGTCAAACTGACCCTGTGCATATGAGAACTCTGACTTGATGTCTGTCGGGAATGCAACCTGGAGATAGTGGTCTTCTGACTGATTGTCGATTGTTGTTTCGATTTCAAGATATCTTGAGCCCTTGCGAAGAGTGATTATGCTCTCAATCTTGCACGGGTTGAGGTGCTTTGAACGAGTCTTTTCGTCCGGATTTCTTCCCTCAGGAAGTGCCCAGTCAATAGCAACCTTGTATGATACTGCAAGCTCGCCCTCGTGAAGAAGAGTAATTCTTGCGTTTTCGTTAAGTGTTGTGAATGTCTCGTCGTTTTCCGGAGTGAAATGCTCCCAAGGATTACCGATTTCGCCTGTATCCTTGAAGTAACCGAGACCCTCGTAAGACTTACCGTTTTCCTTGTCGAGAACATTGTAAGTACCATTTGAGTTGAAGGATACTCTGAGATATTCGTTCTCCATAACCTGGTTTCTCTTAAGCATAGTCTTAGGAGTTGTAGCACGAACATGATAGAGAGGCTGAAGCTTTAATGTTCTGTAACCCATAGCAGGAACATCCTTAACATCAAGCTCGATAACGTATCTCTGTGTGTGAAGAACGTTAGCAACATCGTTCGGATTCTGAATAATCTGAGCTGAGTTCTTGATGGTTGTGATAACCTGATATGTCAAAGCTGTGCCGTCTGTATCTGTAATCTTGAAGCTATCTGCCTTCCACTCTGCAGGAATTTCAACAGTTACACGAACTGCCTCACTTCTCTTGAACGGAGCAGGGTTGAATACTACGATAGCGGCATCGTCACGGCTGAAGCCCTCGAGCTTGATATCACCTGCAACATCCATAAATGCACGTTCAAATACGCAGTTTGAAAGCTCTCTTGACTGTCTGTAACGATAGATAACATCCTCATAAACAACATCTCGACCACAAGCACCGATACTGTCGTGACCATGGTTCTGAAGAAGATAGTTATATGAAAGGTCGATAAAGTTCTTCTGGAACGGAGCACCTGTGAGCGCTGCGAAAACAGCCATAGGCTCAGCATAATTCTGAAGCTGAGTTTCTGACTTGAAGTTAGCCTGCTTAACATAAGTTCTTGCAGATGTAATCCAGCCCATCATTGAAGAAACACTGCCCTTTGTGTACGGGTCACGCATTTCACCATAAAGAACAGGTGAATTCTCGTCGAATTCGTCGATGATGCCCTGCTCCATCTCTTTAAGTGAGCTGTGGTAAACAGTTGCATTCGGAAGAGCCTCGTCAAGGTCCTTGATAAGCTCAACCTCTCTTGCGTCCGGGCAGGATGAGTCATGACCGAGTGACCAGAAACGATGTGAGGTTGTCCAGTCGTTGTCCTGCTCTCTGATAGCCTGCTCTGCACGCTCTTTTACGTATTCCTTGTGATACTCATAGAACGGGTGAACGTACTGATAGTCAAGGTGCTGATTCTCGTCATCAATGAACTTGAAAATACCGTTGTTGTCATTCCATACCATATCACGGTTATTCTCGTTCTGCTGGTCATAAAATACAGGACGCTGAACGATGTACCAGATATTATAACGAGGACGCTTGCCAAGACGTGAAGCGTAAATACGTGTTCCGTCAGGACTCTCCCAGAAGAATTCTGACTTCGGAGCGCAATACTCGTTAATTCCACGATAAAATGAAGCAAAATGAATATCAAAACCTGCATAAATCTGCGGAAGCTGTGAAATCTGTCCCCAGCCGAAAGGTGAGTAACCTGTCTTGCTGATTCCGCCCATCTCTGCGCCGATTTTGTGACCGAGCAAGAGGTTACGGACAAGGCTTTCTCCGCCTACTGTAAATTCATCGGGAAGGCAGAACCAAGGTCCGATACCGATTCTTCCCTCCTGAACATATTTCTTAAATTTTTCCTTCTTCTCAGGATATGCCTCAAGATAGTCCTGAACAGGCATAGTCTGTGAGTCAAGGTGGAAATGACGATATTCAGGATTCTTGTCGAGAATATCGATAAGCATATCAAGCATATAGCCGAGCATATACTGAGTTCTGCGTGCTGAGAAACGCCATTCTCTGTCCCAGTGAGTGTTAGAGATAAAATGGCAATTAATCTTCTGTGGTTTGTTGTCCATCAATCTGTTCTCCTTTGTCGTTTAAAATACCTTTAAGTCGTGCAACGCTTTCGTTGATTTCATCCTTGTGGTTGAAATATGCCTCTGCAAGAAGTAATGCAAAAACAGTAAGCTCCATTACACGTATAATTTTTTCTGAGTTGATTTTTTTCAATTAAATCATCCCTTTATAATTTTTAAGATATCCTCAAAGCTGTTTTCAAAATAGTTACAAACAGCCTTTGTGCCACTTTCAATGATGTTACCGCCTGCGATACCGATTGTTGTGTAACCTGCAAGACGAACTGAGCATACACCTGCACCGCTGTCCTCAATACCGAGAACGTGGTTACGGTCTGCAAATGCTTCGCCGAGGCCAACGATTGAGGTCTCTGAATAGAGCCATGGATGCGGCTTCGGTGAAAGCTCACCGAGTGTACCTACAGAACCCTTACGAAGCGGATAACCTGCAGAAATAATTGCATCGTAGAAATCCTTCGGGTCGCCCATGCCGAGAGTCTTGAATGCCGAAAGAATTTCAGGCCATGCCTTCTCATAAAGACCTGATGTAACAAGACCGATTTTAACACCCATATCCTTCAATTCGTAAAGGAAATCCTTAACGCCGACTGTCGGTGTGAAAGCTCCGTCCTTGCCTCTGCCTGCCATGATTTCTTCCATCTCTCTGTGAGTATGCTCAAAATAGAAATCACGAGCCTTTTCAAGTGATTCACCCGGGCAGTATTTGTCGATACAATACTGAAGATGCTCGGAAACAGAATGTCCCGAAACAAACGGCATATCAGCCTCTTCAAGCTCGAACTTCGGATTGCCGAGCATACTTGCTGTTGTCATCTGAATAATCCAGATCCAGAAGTCCTCACTGCGTACTGTTGTTCCGTCAAGGTCCATAAGAACTGCCTTAACAGGCTTTTCAAGTGTAACCGGCATAACCGGGTAGTATGTTGGAAAAGCGATTGCCGATTTAACACAAGCGAGTGTATGTGAGCCGAATGAAACGAACTCAACCTTCTGGTCGCCTGTTGCGAGAATATCAACAACGCCGTTTTTACCTACTGTGAATTTGTTGTCCTCTGTGCTTGTAAGAACATGGAAGCCGCTGTCGGCACCGATGTCACCAAGGTCAGGGATGTGAACTGTTTTGTCTAAAAGCATAGTATTCTTCCTTTGCAAATTATAATCAATTAATAGTAACAAATCACTGAAAAAAAGTCAATGACTATAACACATTATTTCTTTTTTATTTGTTAATCTCTGCGAATCATACACTCATATGAAAATTGTCTCAGCTTTACAGGCATTTTTGAAAATACAAACTGTACGAAACATAAAAAGATGTATTCTGAATTGCTTATATGCCCGATTTTCCTCGCCACATTGTATGATTGTTTCAATTCACCATAATTATTGCGCTTTGCGTATGTATTTTCGGAAATTCGATAATCCAGCAGACATTCGGGAATATTTGTTACATACTTTCCTGCGCGGATTAATTTCGCAAAAAGCTCATAATCCTCTCCTCTTCTCAACCTTGAGTGATTTCCGACCTCAATCACAGCTGACTTTGAGAACATAATCGTCGGATTGTTAAAAGGAGAACGCAGCCTTGAAAATTTCACTATCTGTTCGTATTCCACGGGAACCTTTCTGATAAAACTTTTATTATCCGAAAACTCACGAACAAATGAACCAACCAACACTAATTCTGGATTCTTCTCAAATTCATTTAACTCCTTCTCACATCTTATCGGATATGAAATATCGTCAGAATCCATTTTGGCTATCAGGTCATTTTTGCAGGCAACAACACCCTTTGCCGAAGCATATCCTACACCGTAATTTTTATCCAATCTGATGATGTTAAATAAATCGTTGTATTTTGACTTATATTCAGTTATAATATTGTTAAGCTCATCGGTAAGCTCACCATCACATACTACGACAAAATCGTCAGTTGGGATAGTCTGGCTTAACATACTTTCTATTGAAGCTTTAAAATAGGATGGCTTTTCATCTTTGTAAATAGTCATCAGAACAGAATAGTTTTTCATTTTTTCCCCTTCTTGAGGTGTTCGTTTTGAATAATGTTACTGTAATCGGTCACTATGCCCGAAATAATAGTTTCTGTAATGGTCAGATAATAAAAACAAAAATAATATGTGATGAATTAAAAAAGAGCAATTCTATAAATTTAAAAATAATCGACACTTTCAACTGGAAAAAACATTGTGCCGAATTGCTCTTAAGCACAATCAAATCGTGCAGAAACAGTAATCATATCATCATGATGCCCGATTACAACGGCTTTCGTGTGCTTGTTAAATTGCTTCCCGTATTAACAACGGGCTTTGAATGCAAATTGTCGTACATGGTCATCGGCGGATGGCTGCCGCAGTTTTTATCGAATAACAACAGCTATATAAAACATCTCAACAAATTCAGCAATGTCATTGTCGAAACCGCCTCCATGGAACGCACTTTGTCAAAGCTCGGTGTTAAAAACATCCATGTAATCCCAAACTTCAAGAGCATCGTTCCCCTCTCTCAAGCTGAAATACCTTCGACAAATCCGTTCCGATTCTGTATTTTTTCAAGAATCATGAAAGAAAAGGGAATTGAAGACGCAATCAACTGTATCATAAAGGTAAATGAATTTTATAAAAAAGACATTGCCGCCCTCGACATTTACGGACAGGTTGACCCTGACTATGAGGATACGCTAAAAGCTCTTTTGAGTAATTCCCCATCGTACATAAAGTACAACGGAACAGCAGAGCATTCCGAAAGCGTAAAAATATTGAAGCCTTATTTTTCACTGCTGTTTCCGACAACATATAAAACGGAAGGACTTCCCGGCACAATAATTGATGCATATTCCTCGGGAGTTCCCGTAATCAGTTACGAGTGGGATTCTTCGTCAGACGTTATTATCAATGGTAAAACAGGCATCGTTTGTTGTGATAATGTAAACTCATTGTATGAAGCTGTAATTGATGCAATCGACAACCCTCAGAAGCTGATTGAAATGAGAAATAATTGTCTTCATGAAGCTCAACAATACACAACCAAAAATAATATCCAAAAACTGATAAACATTCTTTAACCGGAATGTTTTTTCTTTTTATTCTTAATTATATCAAAAAAAATAATAAAATCAAATAAAATATGCTAAATTATTAAATTATTTTGTCAAAAATCCTGTTTTTTCTCGTTGACTTTGCTATTTATTTTAAGTATAATTATGGATAATAGTTTTTCGGAGGCAGCACATGAAAAGATTGCTGATTGTGAGCCATTGTATGGAGCTTGGCGGTGCCGAAAGAGCTCTGCTCGGTCTTTTGGGAAAACTTAATTATGATGAATATAACGTGGATTTATTTCTGCTTCGACATACGGGTGAATTGTTGAAATTTATCCCGGAGAAAGTTAATCTCCTGCCTGAAAACAAATACTATTCTTCGCTTGCGGTCGATATGAAAACCGTAATAAAAAACAAGGCTTTTCTCGTCGGCTTAGGCAGATTTTCGGGAAAGCGAGCTGCTGATAAATTTTTCAGAGAACATGACATTCCCTTCGACATAAATGTTCTCGTTGATTATTCTCACCGATATACAAAACGATTTATGCCGATGATTTCCGACACAGAATATGACGCGGCTGTCAGCTTTTTAACTCCGCATTATTTTGTCGCCGAAAAGGTCAGAGCTAAACGGAAAATTGCGTGGATTCACACAGATTATTCCTCTGTCAAACTCGACATTGACGGAGAACTTAAAATGTGGTCTGCGTTTGATAACATTATTGCAATTTCCGACACTACCGCCTCCGCTTTTATTGAAACGTTTCCGTCTCTCAAAAACAGGATAAGCATTATTGAAAACATTCATCCTGCTGAATTTATCAGAAAAAGTGCAGACGAATTTTCAGTCAAAAACGAAATGCCCGACGATGGATACATCAAATTTCTTTCTGTCGGCAGATACTGTACCGCTAAAAATTTCGACAACATTCCCGATATATGCTCACGTATTCCGAACGTGAAATGGTACATTATCGGCTTCGGTCCCGACGAGGACCTTATAAAGAAAAAAATTGCAGAAAAGAATATGCAGAATCGTGTTATTCTTCTCGGTAAAAAAGAAAATCCGTATCCGTATTTCAAGGAATGTGATTTTTATATTCAGCCGTCAAGATATGAGGGTAACGCCGTTACTGTTAATGAGGCTCTTATTTTAGGAAAACTCGTTGCAGTTACCGATTATCCGACCGCATCAAGTCAGATAAACAATTATGTTGACGGAATAATTGTTCCGCTTGAAAACGATGAATGTGCAAGAGCACTTTCGGACTTTATTTCAGACACAAAATTACAGCAATTCATACTTGAGAACTTAGCAAAAACGGATTACTCAAAATCCGATGAAATAATAAAAATTCAAAAGGTTGTAGATTATGGACAAACTTCTTAACAAACGAATCCGAACCATGATTGATGAGCTTGAGGGCTTCATCACACCTGTAAGAATTGACATTACAGGATGGAAATCCAAAAAATGCGGCTATAAGACAGACAATACCGTTCCTGCAGATGAAGACATCGCCACATGGGACACCTTCGGTGTTACAGAACGCTGGGGCTATGAGCCTGAGGAGCATCGCTGGTTCTGCAGATACATCGAAATTCCCGAGGAAATGAAGGGTGAGGATGTTGAGCTTTACATCAGCTCAACTGCTCCGAATGGTTTCAAATGGGACCCGCAGTTTATTCTCTATGTTAACGGAAAAGAAATCAGAGGTCTTGATGGAAATCACCGTTACTATAAGCTCGACAGCACTCAGGACGGCTATGACATCAAGGTTTACGCATATTCATCACCTAAGGGACTCCGAACAGATTTCTATTCTCAGCTTGTGGTTTTCAACCGTGATGTTGAAAAGTTATATTATCATTTGCTCACTCCTTACAGAGTAATGGAATATCTCCAGGAGAGTGACAAAAACTACTGTGACATTATGATGCATCTTAACAATGCACTTAATCTTCTCAACTGGTGTCAGCCGATGAGCGAGGAATTTCTCACAAGCGTAAAGGCTGCAATAAAGTATCTTGACGAGGAATTCTACGGCAAATTCTGTCACGAGCAGAATATCAAGGTAAGCTGTGTCGGTCACACTCACATTGACGTTGCATGGCAGTGGACTCTCGACCAGACAAGAGAAAAAATCCAGCGTACCTTCGGTACTGTCATTGAAATGATGAAGAAGTACCCCGAATATAAATTTATGTCAAGCCAGCCACAGCTTTTCAAGTACCTCAAGGAGGATTCGCCTGAGCTGTTCAAGGAAATTCAGCGTCTTGTAAAAGAGGGCAGAATTGAAATGGAAGGCTCAATGTGGCTTGAGGCAGACTGCAACCTTTCAAGTGGTGAAAGCCTTGTACGTCAGATTCTCTTCGGCAAGAGATTTTTCAAGAAGGAATTCGGCGTTGATAACAAAATCGTATGGCTTCCCGACGTTTTCGGTTACAGTGCCGCTATGCCGCAGATTATGCAGAAGAGCGGTGTAGACAAGTTTGTTACATCAAAAATCGGTTGGAATGAAACCAACAGATTACCTTATGATACATTCAACTGGCAGGGTATTGACGGCACTAAGGTGTTCTCATACTTCCTTACCGCAGTTGAGAAAAAGCGTGACGATGACCCGATGAATCGTCGTCCGACATACACTCCGAGATTGACTCCGTCTTATGTTCAGGGCTGTTGGGAGAGATACAATCCGAAGGCTCTCACAAATAATGTTCTTATGCCGTTCGGTCACGGTGACGGTGGCGGCGGACCGGAGGATTCATTTATTGAGGCATTTGACCGTCTTAAGTATGGCATCAATGGTTGTGCACAGACAAAATGGGAGTTCGCAAGCACATATCTTGACAGACTCAAGAGCGAGCTTGAGGGCAACAAACGTCTTCCGACATGGGTTGGCGAATTGTATCTCGAATTCCACAGAGGTACTTACACCTCACAGGCATTCAACAAGAGAAGCAACCGCAAGGGCGAGTTCCTTTATCAGAACACAGAGGCTGTTTCCTCAATGGCAAGCAAGCTCCTCGGCAGCGAATATCCGCAGGCAAGACTTAACGAGGGCTGGGAGGGAATTCTTCTCAATCAGTTCCACGATATTATCCCCGGTTCTTCAATTCACTCGGTTTACGAGCGTTGCCGTGAAGATTACAAAAAAATCTTCGATAACGGTGAAGAGCTCCAGGCTAATGCATATAATGATATTATTTCAAATATCAAAACCGACGGCGGTGTTGCTGTATTCAATCAGAATTCATTTGTAAGCGACGGCTTTGTCAGCTACAACGGCAAGACATATCGTGTGAACGGTATTCCTGCAAAGGGCTACAAGGTTGTTAAACTCGACGAGCAGAAGGCAAACTACAAGCTCGACGGAAAGACACTTGAAACAAGCAACTACATCGTTGAATTTGATGACGAATATGTAATTACAAAGCTCTACGACAAGAAAAACGGAAGAAATGCAATTCGTGACGGCGGCAGAGCAAACTATATTGAGGTATTTGAGGATTACCCATACGAATACGATGCATGGGAAATTTCAAAATACTACACAGAAAAGAAGTACGAAATCAACAATGTTGACAAGGTTGAATTCATTGACGAGGGCGCACGCTTCGGCTTTGAAATCACAAGAAAGTTCTACAATTCCGTACTCAAGCAGAAGATTTACTTCTACAATGATTCAAACAGAATCGACTTTGACACCTACGCAGACTGGCACGAGGAGCATATGTTCCTTAAAGCAGCATTCGACACTGATGTTAACTCCGACAAGGCTACCTACGAAATTCAGTACGGCAGCGTTGAGCGTCCTGTTCACAAGAACACAAGCTGGGAGTCAGCAAAGTTCGAGGTTTGTGCACAGAAATATATGGATTACGCAGATTACGGCTACGGCATCAGTCTTCTCAACGACTGCAAATATGGTCACAATGTTGAAAACGGCACAATGAAGCTCTCTCTCTTCAAATGTGCAACATATCCTGACTACGATGCCGACAAGGGTGAGCATTTCTTCACCTATTCAATTCTTCCGCACGCAGGAAATTACAGAACAGCAGGCACAATCAAGCTCGCTTATGAGCTTAACTGCCCGATGAAGGCATTCCCTGCTAACAAGCAGGACGGAAAGCTCAGTGACGAGTTCTCATTTGTTTCATGCGACAAGGATAACTTCATCATTGAAACAATCAAGAAGGCAGAAGACAGCGACGGAACTGTTATCCGTGGCTATGAGTGCTTCAATGCACGTACAGATGTTGAGCTTACACTCGGCTTCGAAGCTGAAAAGGCTTATATCTGCGACCTCATGGAAAATGACCTTGAAGAGCTTGAAATTAAAGACGGCAAGGTTAAGTTCACGGCAAAGCCATTTGAAATTATTTCAGTTAAGGTATATTGAGAGTGATTTAATTGCGTTTAGTTTCCCGTATTCTTTCGGTAGCTTTTGTACTTTTACTCATTTTCTCAACAAGTGTATCGGCAATTTCCGACAATGCGCTGTGGGAAGACAGTGAGGTTTACAACCTGTTCAGCGAGGGCAAATCAAACAGCTCGCTGACCTATGCGGTTGCCAAGGTAAAATATGATTATTCCTCTAACAGAATACACATACTGTTTATGTCGAGCTTTGACTCTTTTACAGACGAGAACAATGTCGGTGTTGAGCTTGAATTTAACGACCTCGGGCCTATTCTTCTTATGGCAGACGGTACTGCTGAATATGATGATGACATATATTTCGCCGAAATTGACGATATTATGTCCGATTCACGGACCGCTACGGTTTACATCGAAACTACAGTGGGTATCAAAAAGGGGATTCCCGCCGAGCTTATAATGACATCAACCATTATCGACACGGAAGGTGTCCGCTCGAATGAATTTTCCACTGATATTTCCGACGTTAACTTTGAAGAAAACACAGAAGAAGAGGAAGACGAAAAAACTTCTAAAACCAAAACCACAAAAGCCAAGACTACTAAAACTACTAAAGCAAAAACTACGAAAGTTAAAACAACAAAAGTAAAGACAACTAAAACAACAAAGGCTAAAACGACTAAAAGCAAAAAGTCAACAACCAATAAAATCACAGAAGAAGAGAGCGAAAAATCCTATGCTTCTCTTAACAACAAGCTGATGAACTCCAAAATTTCAGGAAACAGCAGCGGCAAGAAAACCATAGCCTTTGCCGTAGTCGGGATTGCTGTTTGCTTTATTATAGCAGGATGCATTGCAGGAATTAAAAAATCAGGAAAACCTAAGCACTAACCGGGGGGATTAATAATGAAAACATATGGATTGCTCGGAAGAAGACTATTGCACAGCCTTTCTCCCGAAATTCACAGAGAACTCGGAAACTTCAGATATGATTTGTTCCAGGTTGAGCCGGACAATCTCGATGCTTTTTTTGCAAAGAAGGAGTTTTCTGCAATTAACGTAACTTTCCCATACAAAAAGGATGTTATAAAATATTGCGATAAAATTACCGACAATGCAAAAAAAATCGGCAGCGTTGATATGATTTACACTGACGAAAACGGCGACCTTGTAGGCGACAACTGTGAATTTGATGCATTTGTTTATATGATTAATAAATGCGGTATTGATGTAAAGAACAAGAAGGTTCTCATTGTCGGTACAGGCAACAACTCAATCACAATTAAAGCGGTTGCAGAATCCCTTGGTGCGGCTGAAATCATCACTGCTTCACAGACAGGTGAGGTTAACTACAACAACCTTTATCAGCATTCCGACGTTAATATTATTATCAACACAACTACTGCGGGAATGTACCCGAACAATGGTGAGAAAATCCTTGACCTTTCAAGATTCACAAATCTTTGCGGTGTGCTTGAACTGATTTATAACCCACGTCGAACAAGATTAATCTGCGATGCTGAGGACCTGGAAATTCCCAACTCTGACGGACTTTCAATGCTCGTTGCACAGGCTTATCTTACAGAAATAAAATTCGGTAGAATTCCGCCCGACGAGGAACTTATGAAGGCTACCTACAAGACAATGAGTGACCGCAGAAAAAATATTATTTTTGTCGGTATGCCGGGAACGGGTAAAACAACAATCGCAAAGGTTATCGCCGCAAAGCTCGGCAGACCTTGTATTGATATTGACAGACTTATTGAAATTCAGGCAGGTGTTCCGCTGTCAACAATTTTCGTTGCATATGGTGAGAAATACTACCGTGACCTTGAAACAAAAACACTCAAAAAAATCACTCAGAACGGCGGTCAGGTTATTGCCGTTGACAGTGCCGCTGTTCTTCGTCCCGAAAATCAGTATTATCTCAGACAGAACGGATATATCGTCTGGCTTTCCCGTCCGATTGATGAACTGAAGCACAACGGAATTTATCTTGCAAGAAATCGTAAGGTGCTTGAAACTATTTTTGAGGAACGCACCCCGATATATAAATTCCTTTCCGATATCAAAATTGATGTTACCGACAATGCGGAAACAACCGTTACCGAAATCATCACAACGATGAACATCAAGGAAAATCCGTCGGTAATCTAAAATAACAATAAATAAACAAGGCGTTTCGGATTTGCCGAAACGCCTGAATTTCTTTTTAACTCTATATTAAATATATATAAAAGTTATTTTGCAACGTCAACTACACGATTTTCACGGATGACATTGACTTTAATCTGGCCCGGATATTCGAGCTCCTCTTCAATCTTCTTAACGATATCTCTTGCAACAAGTACCATCTTGTCATCAGAAACTGCTTCCGGCTTAACCATAATTCTTACTTCACGGCCTGCCTGGATAGCGAATGATTTATCAACACATGGGAATGAGCTTGTGATTTCCTCAAGCTTTTCAAGTCGCTTAATGTAATTCTGAAGATTTTCACGTCTTGCACCAGGTCTTGCTGCAGAAATTGCATCTGCCGCCTGAACAAGAACAGCAACAATAGTTTTTGCCTCAACATCGCCGTGGTGAGCCTGTATAGCATGAACAACCTGGTCGTTCTCCTTATACTTCTTAGCATACTCAACACCCAACGCAATGTGTGTTCCCTCAATCTCGTGGTCAAGAGCCTTACCGATATCGTGGAGAAGACCTGCTCTCTTTGCGAGCTTAACGTCTGCACCGAGCTCAGCGGCCATAAGTCCTGCGATATAAGAAACCTCAAGTGAATGATTGAGAATATTCTGTCCGTAGCTTGTACGATATTTGAGCTTACCGAGCAACTTGATAAGCTCAGGGTGAATTCCGTTAACGCCTGCATCAATAGCGGCTCTTTCACCCGTCTGTTTGATAGTGTGCTCAACCTCACGCTTTGCCTTTTCGTAAAGCTCCTCAATTCTTGTCGGATGAATTCGTCCGTCGGAAATGAGCTTTTCAAGTGTGAGTCTTGCAATTTCACGTCTTACCGGTTCAAAGCACGAAATGGTGATTGCCTCCGGAGTATCGTCGATGATAAGATCGACACCTGTGATTGTTTCGAGGGCTCTGACATTTCTACCCTCACGGCCGATGATTCGACCCTTCAGTTCGTCATTCGGCAACGGTACAACAGAAACTGTTGCATCTGCGCTGTGGTCAGCTGCGCAACGCTGAATTGCAGCCGTGATAATTTCACGTGCGGCATCCTCTGCCTCGTCTTTTGTCTTTTGTGCGTATTCCATAACCTTAACTGCTTTTTCATGATTAAGGTCATCCTCAAGCATCTGAATAAGATAATCCTTGGCCTGTTCCTTTGTAAAGCCTGAGAGCTTTTCAAGAATTTCAATCTGGCCTTTTTTGATTTTTTCTGCTTCCTCGTTGAGCTTTTCTGCGTCCTTGAGCTTCTCGCTGAGAGTTTCCTCTTTCTTTTCAAGATTATCCATCTTCTTGTCAAGAGATTCTTCCTTCTGAACGAGTCTGCGTTCCTGACGCTGGATTTCACTTCTTCTCTCACGAATTTCTTTTTCAAGCTCGCTTCGGGATTTATGAATTTCATCCTTAGCCTCGAGGATAGCTTCCTTCTTCTTTGATTCGGCCTTTGTAACTGCTTCGCTTACGATTCTTGCAGCTTCCTGCTGAGCAGAACCGATAGCACTTTCAGCAACCTTTTTACGGATTATGATACCGACGCCGATACCGATACCGAGAGCTGCAATAAAGCAACCTACCAAAGCCAAAACAAATACTGCTACCTTGATTGTAATAACGACACACCTCCTGTTTCAAATTTTTATGTTAGATTTAATCAGAAATCCACAACAGATTGTTTAGCAAATTCTATCAAGACAATCTGTCAAATGATATAAAAATACACCAATATATCATCCATAATATTTTAATACACTCAAGTGCTTTTGTCAAGTTAAATATAGTATACTTTTACCAAAAAATACTCCGTATTCCCCCAAATATAGGAAATACGGAAATTAATAATTATTCAAAAACCAAGTAATATGTATTCATACAGTGCATATATTATAATTCCATCAGACTTCCTTTTCTGAATTCGCCCCAGCTGAACTGCTCCATATATTCTCTGTAAAATCGCTTTTTATTACTCCATGTGATTGTATATTATACTCAGTGTAACATATATTAATTATGTTTTCAATGCTCGTTTGTTTTACCAAAAGATTGACAATTTCTACAAAAAATGATACCATTATAGAAGAATTTTACAGAAGGGAGATTTTGAATAATGAAAGAACTTACTCTCCCTGCAACTATTGAAAACATTGATGTCGCTACGGATTTTATCGACGAAGAGCTTGAAGCTCATAATTGTCCGATGAAAGCAATCACGCAAATTAACATTGCCCTCGATGAATTATTCAGCAATATCGCCCGATACGCTTATCCCGATTCTCAGGGAATGGCAACCGTAAGAATCGATATTGATTCCGAACGGATTTTTCTTCAGCTTGCCGACAGCGGAATCGAATTTAATCCGCTGAAAAATGATGACCCCGATATTACCGCAAGCATCGATAATCGTTCGGTCGGCGGACTCGGAATTTTTATGGTTAAAAAAACCATGGATGAGGTTAAATACGAGTATATAAATAATCAGAACATTATTTCAATAATTAAAAAAATATAACATACAACGAACCCGTCGGAGCTTTCCGACGGGTTAATTTATTCTTATTCCTGCTCTCCGTAATATTTCAGAGCAACCATTGTAATATCATCAAACTGAGGAGCACCGTCAACAAACTTATCAACATCAGCCTTTACACTTTCACAAAGCTCTTTTATGCTTTCGTATTCAGTTGATTTTATTATGTTAAGAAGTCTGTCCTCACCATACAATTCTTCCCTGCGGTTTGTAGCCTCAGTAACACCATCGGTGTAAAGGAAAATCATATCACCCGGTTCAAGCTGAAATTCCTGCTCTTTGTATTTAATGCCTTCCATACCGGCAAGGACAAATCCTGCACGACACTTAAGATATTCATATTCACCGTTTCTCTTTAAAATCGGAGGATTGTGACCTGCGTTTGCAAATTTAACCAGACCTGTTTTCAAATCAATATTTCCCTGCCATGCAGTAACAAACATTCCTGCATCGTTACCCTCACACAGGTCATTGTTGCCCTCGGTGAACACCTCATTAATAGGCAATCTCGCTTCGGTAAGACTTTTAAGCTCGGTCTTTGCCCGCATCATAAACATCGCAGCAGGAATACCCTTGCCCGAAACGTCCGCAACGAGGAAATTAAATTTACTTTTTCCTGTAAAATAGAAGTCATAGAAATCTCCGCCGACCTCCTTGGCAGGGTCCATTGACGCAAAAATTTCAACATCGCTCCGATTATTAACAACTGAGAAATTGCTCGGAAGAGCTGACTTCTGAATATTCTTCGCAAATTCCAGCTCCTTATCAATTCTTGCAGATGCCTCGGCAATATATTTTTTCAAGGTGTTAACGGTTGAATTGATATCGTCGGACAACGATTCAAATTCCTCATTCGTCCGGACATCGACAACCTCTTCAAGGTCTCCGTCTGTAATTTTTGCAAGAGAGCCGTTAATCTTCTTAATCTGATTAACAACAACATATTTTATAAGCAGATAAACCAGCACAAAGAGAATTGCGTAAACAATTACCTGCAAAAACATATTCGTATACAGTGCAATATCCTTGCTCTGAACAGCCTCTGTCACAGGATAGAACGAGAAGATATAATAACCCTCAGCTATCTGATAACGCACGAAATATTCCGTCCCGATAACATTCATATTAAAGGTCTTATTCGGGTCGGGCAACTCGATTTTTTCGTCAGTTCTTGAGAAATTTTTAATCGGAAAATTTTCAGGTCCGCTGATAATATTTAACAAATCATCAAGAATCAGCACATAACCGCCGTTTCCGACGTGACGATTTTTTGTAATTCCAACAACGTGCTTATCAATTTCTTTCTGAAGAGTATTTCTGTCATAGCCAACCTGCAAAAAGCCTTCATCAGTTTTTACACCTGCATATTTTCTTGAAATCGTTCTGTCATATGAGGTCGAGCCGAAGCTCTGCACATAGTGGTCTGCCGAGCCGAGCAGACAGAGAAATTCTTTGGAACGTCCGCCGCTGCTCATATCAAAGCCAACGAGCTTTTCGTCAGTGCTTTTTACAATAATTCCGTTTTTGTCAATGATATTTATTTCTGTAATTCCGTATTCCTTCGCAATAGCTTCGGCATCTTTTGTCTGAAGCTCCTCTTTAACTTCCTTCGCAACCTTTAAAAGATTCTCATCAGAGGCATCGTTGATATCCGCCGAGGTTTCCTTGATACCCAATGTAAGAAGGGAATCGGTCTGATTATTCGTGATAGTATCCTGGAACAAAAACACAAATACGGTTGTTGTCACAAAAGCAAAAATAACAGTGATAAGAAGTCCTCGCTGAATAATCTGAGAAACCCTCGCCTTATGAGCTCTGTGACCGATTGTTTTTCCCGATGCGATATAAACCACAACAGACGAAAGCATAACGGAAATTCCGTTCGCCGCAATCATTATAGTGGAACAACCCTTTACAACTGCAAGTGCTTGGTCGGCATCGGTCATATTCGTGACAAACACCATCATCATATGGACTACTTCCATAGAAATTCCGATTGCAAGTGAAATGAAAATACCCGACTTTTTATTGTCGAACATAAATTTTCTGAGGAATGCCGCAAAGAAGCCGGCAAGAATTGTCGAAACACTACACGCAACTCTCGTGAACGTGCCGACACCCCAAAGCACTGCAAACCAACGCTCAATTCCACCGATTAAGCCTGCAATTATTCCTGCAGGTGAACCGAAGAAAAGACCTGCGGTGAGCACAGCCGCATCACGGCAGTTCATCTGCGCTCCGTTCATAGGAATTCCGAATTCCGTTCCCATTACGGCAATAAGACCGAATGCAATTCCGATTATTATCTGCTCTTTGATTCCGTAAGGATTTTTAATTATTTTTTTTCTGAATAATAGTGTGAACACTCCTGCGAGAACTGACGGCAGAAGAGCAACTAATCCAAGCTCAAAATATGAATTTATCATATGCTCCCCTTCCTGCATCAGTAAATTGTATTTTTATCGTCAATATATTTCTTTACATTATCCGAGCAGATAACCTCTGTCGGAATAATAACAACCCTGCTCGAGCTTCTGTTATTACCGAGGTCAATCGCAACACCGATTGCCTCCTCAATCATTGACGGACTGTAAAGGACAGAAGCAAGTCCGAGATTGGAATATTTTGTGTCTGCAATCATTTTAAAATATTCCTGCATTCCGCCGCCGCCCGTAATGGCTTTAATGTCTGTTCTGCCGGCCTCTTCGACGGCTTTGACAACGCCGATTGAAACCTCGTCATCAAGGGAAAATACCGCATCAACCTCCTCGTGATTTTCAAGTATTTCCTTCATATCATTATATCCGCATTCACGGGAAAAGCTGTCTTCACTCACTTCAAAAATATCGGATGTATCATATCCGATTTCACTGAGATAATCATAAAAACCCTGCTTTCTCATCTGAGAAACAGAGGATGCAGACGGAACATCAAGCACGGCAATACATGCCGACTTTCCGACCTTTTCTGTAATATATTTGGCACTTTTATATCCCATATCATAGTTGTTGCCCGTAACCTTGCAAATGCCCTTTGAGGATATTTCAACATCAAAGCTGACAACAGGAATGCCTTTTTTAATAACGTTGTCAATTGTTTCCTCCATACCTGACCACTGAGGCCACACAACAAGCGCCTGTATGCCGTCTTCAAGCATGGAATTTATATTTTTTGTCATATCATCTGCGTTTTTTGATGTCGTGAGTATATAATCAATTTCGTTTTCCTCGCAGTATTTTTCCGCATAATAAGCCACACCTGCAACCCAGCCGTGAGTCGCATCAGGTGCTGCAAGTCCGATTTTGATATTTGTTGGTTTTTTACTTTCGCCACATCCCGAAAACAGGCAGATTATTGTAACAACAGAAAGCAGAACTGCTAATATTTTTTTCATACAGGTTCTCCTTATTTTGATTATATACATATACAGTTTAATTATAAAACAAAAACATCAATAAATCAATAATTTTATTGTCACGTGTCAATTGGTTTTACAAAAAATACGCACCGCAAAAAGTCTTTGACCTTTCGGGTGCGTACTGAATAATTATATATTTTAATTTTAAATTCAAAGCCTGTAATTATTTCTTCAATTCAACAGTGTACTGATAATCCTCAAGCCATTCCATTGTGATGTAATTCCTTGCCCTTAAAAGAATTCGGTCAGAATATACTTCCACTGCCATACCGAGTCCGCCGTCCTCCGTCTTGGTCGAGCTTGGAAGACTTATGCTGTAAAGATTCTTTATAAATTCACTGTCAACGGTATTTTCGTCAAAGCTGTAGTGAAGATGACCCGTTACAAAAAATACAGGATACTGATAGTCCGGCACGTATTTTCTGATAATGCTTTCTATTTTATCCGACTGTGCACCAAGACCGTGATTTTTCTCAGCACCCTCCACATAGTAAACCTCGTGTGAATTGTACATAGGCTGATGGCTGATAATGAAAAACGGCTTATTCGTTGTGACGGCGTCCATCATCTGCTCTTCAAACCACGTAAGCTGTTCGTCCGAAACAACCGCTTCAAGTCTTAACTGCTCCTCTGAGCCGATAACAATAAACTTATATCCGTTTACAGTGGTTGAGTAATACGGCTTTTCTGTTTCAATTCCGCAGAATTCTGCAAAATCAATGAAATTAGCAACAGACTCCTCATAAGTATCTCTGCCTCTTATATCATGGTTGCCCGTCGCAGGAATAATATTCGGAACCTTGTTGAAGGTGTCGAATGACCATTCAATCATACGATATTCCTCTTCGCTCGCCGCATTGGAAATATCGCCTGCGATTACAAGTGCATCGGGAATGTTGTCCGTCTGCGAAATACCGCAAAGAGTTTTTCTGATGGTCTTGTTAAAATCATTATAATACTTTGACCTTGAATGAGTGTCTGCAATCAAAGCAACATCGAGCAAAATATTTTCGCTGTCCTCGACAGAATACGTTTCCCTTCCGTACCATATTGTTCTCGGAACAAATGAAAAAACCGATGTGATTGAAAACAAAATTGCAAAAAACAAGGACGTGATTCTTGAAAAAATCATTTTTTATTCTCCTTACAGCTTTGAAATATTGAATGTATTTTTAAGAAAGCCTTTATTCCTCTTCGTATGTTATGTCAATTTTGTCCATATATGATTTCCATGAAAGTCTTCCGTACCATACAACATATTTTGCATAATCAATCCACGTCTTATGAACGTCGGTATCATACATTTTGATGTTATTCTTAACCTTCCTTAAAACAGGAGTTTCGTTTGCGTATGCCATTTTCAGAAAATCGTGAACATCATAGCGAAGCGAAACCTCTGAGCTTTCCTTATTCGGATATCTGATTAATGCTCTTTCGTAATTCAGAAGGTCCTCATAAATATCCGGCTCAATATTGTATGATTTCACATACTGCTCAACCTCGGAATAGAACGCATCAATATTCTCCAGGATTTTCAGTGTCAAGTAGTCGCAATCCTGCCATATTACATTCCCGGTCGGCTCAAAGACCATATCGTGTTCTTCGTTTCCCTGCGACATCTTTTCATAATGATCCGAAACCTTTCCGAAAACAGAAGATATAAACATATCAGGATTTGCTTCCATATGGTCAATAAATCCGTCATAGAACTTATCATATGTCACGTTTTCATAATAGTATAAGTATATCGAGAACGGTCTTAAAAAGCCGAAGCCATGCAGAGCTTTTACCATTTCCGTAAATGCAGCGGCACGAATCCACTCCCTTGTGCTGAGTGTGGATGTTGAAATAACGATATCATGATATTCCTTGATATCATTCTCCACTACCGTTCTGTCCGTATGATTTCTTACCGGCTCAACTCTCACCGACTCGATTTTATATTTCTCACGGTAATCCTTCTGACCGAGAATTGAATTCGGCAAAACACAGCAGATATATGCCTCAAGTGAAAAGTGCTGACCTAATTCATAAATTTTCGATACACCCTTTATGTAGCTCTCATAGGTTTCCTCGGGCAGACCGAGAATCAGCTCGGAGTAAGATTTCAATCCCTCGTTGTTGTACTGAGTGATTAAATTTTTATAGTAATCGAGGGACATATTTTTTCTTCCGATTGCTTCGAGAACCTTCGGTGACATACTCTGAAATGAAAGAGTCGCTCCGATACGGTCCATATCTTCCTTACGGAATTTATTTGCTATCCTGTGAACTCTTTCGAAATTGTTTTTGGAATAATTAATTCGTATTCTCTCGGGGAATCCGTACTTTCTTTTTGCCTCGATTAAAGCATCGGCTATTTCAATATCAGTTTCTTTTAGACCGAAGTTTGCATCAGCACCCCAGATAAATTCAATGTTATGCTCCGCCATCCATAATATTTCCGCCTTAACACGCTCAACAGAAAAATATCTTGTTTTTGACTTCAGAATTCCCCAGTCGCAGTAAGCACATTGATGCGGACAGCCACGGCTCGTTTCAAGAATAGCATTGTATCTGATTGTCTTATCCTCAACCAAATTGTCAAACCAGCCATCAAGGTAAGGCGAAGGGAATTCATCGAGCTTACACGGAGTTTCAACCGCAGTAGTCTGCGTCTTTCCGTCTGCATCTCTGTAAGAAATATTCGGAATTGAATTCAAATCACCATCAGGAAGCGCCAGAAGCAGATTTTTAAAGGTTTCCTCGCCCTCTCCGTGCATAAGAAAATCGATATACGGAAATTCAAGCAGAAAAGAATCGTCTGAAGAAACATTGTGTCCTCCGAACATAATAATACACTGCGGATAGCGTTCCTTTATTTTGCAGGCAAGAGCCTTATTAAATTCTGTATTCCAGCAGTAGCATGAAAAACCGACAACATACGGATTTTCCATACCGTCAACTATATCCTCAATAACATCCCGTTTGAAAATGAAGCCCTTAAAATCATAATCATTTCTGATTTGCGGGTTGGAAAATGAATTCGCAATAAGCAAACCAACTGCATAAGGTAAATATACACTTTTGCTGTCAATTCCGCTTGCAACATCCACCTGAACCATGTAAATATTTTTTTTACTCATTTCCGAACCTCCGTAAAAAATTTATCCCCGAATCATAATATCACAGACAAATTATGTTGTCAATGCTGCATAAATATTAGGCTTAATTTGTTTGAAGAACTGCCGTAAAATTTGGATTACAAATCAAAACAGCGGTTGAATATAATAAAGGTGTCAGAGGGGAACAGACACCGACAAAAAAACAAAACTAAAAAAGAAGGAACTATTATGTCAAAAAACATCATCTCAGCAATCGGAGCTATCGCAGCAGTCGTTACACTCTCTCCTTTAGGTAAGAACAACAAGACAGACACAGACCCGACCGCAGACACCTCAGTCATCGAGGTAACTGAATGCAATAATCCTGTTAAAGGTCAGGATGCAGATGGTCTTAACGAAAAAAATTTCTCATTGAGAAATCAACGATGAACGAGATGGTTGCAGACGCATTTGACTTTGAAAGTGACACTTCTGAGGAAGCGAGCACAGATTTTATCGCAGTTTCAAGTGGAAACACTTCATTCGACTTTACTTAATATACTAATTAAAAAACTTACTGACGGAAAAAATCATCCTCCACAACTTTTTTCAAGCTGTTGGGAGAGTAATTTTATTCTACTATGTAACTCTAATCATAATAGACTTCCTCATTAAATTTTAAATGGGTTTAATGTCAAATCCAACATAAAAGCAAATACACAAAGATAATTTACATGCCAAGCTCGTCTGTAAAATAGGCATTAGTATATGCCTTATAGCCTTCCGTATCGGTTACAACAAGACGGAACCACTTTGCTTCTTTGACATCGAATTCTGCCTCGTTGATTGTTTTTCCGTTTTCTGCATTAACACGTGAACACGAGCGAACATTATGCATTATCTGTATTGACCTCACATCCGATGTTTTGATTTTTACTTTTCCGTCTTCAAGAACGAGAGATTTTATTTCAGGTCCGCAATGCATATAGTCGCCCGTCGATGAGTAGAACTGACCGTTTACAAGTGCCTTTGTTATCTGAGAATATTCAAGCTCCGGTGCAGTGATTACGGTATATCCGCCATAAGAATCGCACGAAGGGTCAGAGTCGGGATGACGGTTGTGGTTGTCATCAGTTGCAATGCAGAAAATCTTATTTCCGCAGTTGAGCAAATCGTCATAGCAATGACCATTGTCGTCATCATAACCTGCTATAACACAACCGAAATTCACCATTTCCATTGCATTCATTCCGTGGTATTCTGAATACTGCGGATATGCTTCAAGTGACCATGTCGGATGATTGTATGTTACGAAATAGCCGTTCTCTCTTCCGAGCCTGATCATTTCACTTATTCCTTCGCCAGAGTAAGCTCTTTCGTAATCAGGGGAGCCGATATATTTCTGCTTATCAAAATGTAAATCCGAGTGGTGACCGAGATTTTTGTTCTTATTAAAGCAAACTGTTACATCCGTGCTTTTGTCAATGGCGATATAACAAATGTGGCAGGTCTTGCGGCTCTCTCTTTCGCTTGTTTTTTCTTCATTTACTCCAAGCTCATAGCCATTGAGTGCAAGGAAATTTTCATCAGTCAAATCATCGTGATTGACATAAACTTCGTGGTCGGTAAAAGCAATTACGGAATATCCGTGAGCCATATAGTCACGCTTAAGCTCTTCAACAGTTTTCGTTCCGTCAGAATTCGTGGAGTGGCAGTGAAGATTTGCTTTGTAAAAATTAAGACTCTCATCAATCAATACTTTTTTCATATCAATACCCCTTTTCTTTTATTTTGTTTAATCTTATAAAAACGATTTGTTTTTGGTGGTATTTTAAACCTGTCCGCATTATACCACGATCAAAATAATAATTACATGTTTTTTCTGTTTTTTGTTATGATAAATTTATTTTATTTTTAACATACATCAAAAAACTTCGGCAGACATTACTCCGCCGAAGATATTTTAATTTTTGTTTTTTAGCTATAGAATTAATACTGTTCAACAACAAATCTGGCAGCATTATTTTGTTACAGTCTCGGGAAGTTCCATATTCTGCGTCGGTACTTCATCCGCAGACTTTCTCTTGCTGTTAATTCTGCCAAAGAATCCGAACACTTCCTTGAAGAAGTACTTCGGTGACGACACAAAAGCCATAAAGCCCATTGCAATCATTCCGAACGGATTGCGATTTCGCAAATATGCGACAACCATAACGGCATAATGTCTGAAATTAACAAACTTTCTCTCGTCCTTGGAAAGGATATTGAAAAACGTCTTTTTGTATTCGTAGAGGTTTCTTTCACCGATGAGCTTATTCTTGCCCTGCGAAATACCGCCGTCGCTGTGTTTATAAATAATAACGGAATTGCTGTTAAGATAATCAATCTTCAGGTCGCCCTGAATCGAACGCATTACAAGATGAAAATCCTGTCCCATTTTTGCATCCTTAAATCCACCGATTTTTTCGAGTGCTGATTTTCTGAACATAAATGAAGACGTGCCCGAAATATTCTTCGTCAGCTGATATCTGAGCAAATACTCGTTGTCCGTCGCTTCAATACCGCTGTGGTCACGGAAATCAACAACCTTTTCGCTGTTGTTTCGCATAAGCAGGTTTGTGAACGCCATATCACTGTTGTTCTTAACCATAAAATTAAGCATCTCTTCGACTCTGTACGGGAGATATGCATCATCATCATCAAGAAAAGAAATATATTCGCCCTTCGACTCTTCAATTCCTCTGTTGCGAGTCAACGAGCCTCCGAGATTCTTTTCGTTTTTGAAAAGATGAATTTTATCTGAGTTCAGCGAAGCTACATAATTCTCGACCATAGTCCTGTATTCCGGCTCATTGCTATTGTCATCAACAATTACAATTTCCCAGTTTGTATATGTCTGATTGATTACAGACTCAACAGAACGTTTAATATACTTTAATTCTCTTTTATGCGTAGGGATTACAACTGAAACCAGTATGTTCATATACATTATCCTTATTTTTTATTTTGTCAATATCCTTTTGAGCATCCACATTGTATTTTACAACACCTAAAAAATAAAGTCAATCATTATACAACAAATTACTCGCCATAACCCATTTTTTCGGTTAAATCGTGATAGCTTTTGTCAAACTGCGCCTGTGAGATTGCTTTCTTTTCGAGAAACAACTTTAATGTTTCAACCTGCTTGTCATACAATTCTCTTTTGGCGGTTTCGTCAGAATTTTTATTATCCATATTGAAAATTCCTTTATTCAATTATGATATTTTTTCCGTTCCAGTCAACACTGTTGAGATTGAAATACTGTGCAATGCTGATGTGCTGAGGGTCATTATCATCCGTGCCGATATCTGTCCAGCTGAACAACGGCGCATGTTCATTTATCAGACGCATACTTGCAAATTCAAGGTCTGTATTTCCGAGCGCTCTCTGCTCCTCCATATACTCAATTCGCTCGTTCCATACTTCCATATATTCATTTGCGCTCTGTTTGGCTTTAAGATAATCCATCATCGTCCAGACGCAACAGAATGCAGCTGCAAGAGAAACAAGCTGTCTTACAACGAGCTTATCGTGTAATTTAATCTGATTTAACAAAATGCCTACCGACATTATTGAATACATAATAATTCCGAACCATGCTCTCTGCGGAAAAAAAGGAATTGCAACCATTACACCTGCTCCGCCCACAGCACCGAGGAAATAAATAAATGATATGCCGATTTTTCTTTCTTTATTATTGTTGAATAAAATCACAATTGCGATTATTCCGATGCATACAAGCGGTGCAAGATAATAAATCGCATTCGCAGGAATACTCGCAAGTCTTGAAAGCAATGAATTTCCGCCTTTAGCGATTCTTCCGCTGTTCGCCGGTGCAAAAAACATAAAGCAATAACCTGCCATAAGACCGATAAATGACGTAATAAACCATGGTCTGAAGCTGTAATGCTTAATTCTGCAGAAAATGAAAAACAGCACAGTCACGCCAACCAGTGCGGCACTCATATTCTCGCTTGAATTACCTGACGCAAAGCCGAGGAACAACATGAGAATTGTTTTTATTATCGGGAATTTGTCTTCGCCATCCTCTGCATAAAGTCGGAAAACAAGCAGAAACAAAAGTCTTACCGCTGACATCCAAAGATAATTAACACTACCGAGAAGCCATACTGTTGTAAGTCCCCATTGCGGTGTGAAGGCCCATATTGACAGATTTATAAACAAAAACACAAGTGCGTTCTGCTTCTTCGATTTTCCAATGCAGTGCTTATAAATAAGAAGGGTAAAAATCACGTACATCAGTGAGTTTGCAACATTGAATACTGCCTTTTTATCAAGCATCATAATCAGCTGAACAATTGAATGTGTAACAATTCTTCCGTTCATTGTGTGATAATGCGCCTTCATTGAAGTAACAATATCCGAGATGGATTCTATTCTCTCATCCGTTACCTTTCTGCCGTCATCGGCAAATATGTAGTGATAGTCAAAATCCTCTGCAACATAAGGTGTACTGGTGTTCATCAGAAACATCAGAAAAAAACTAACAAAAGCCACAACCAGAATCAAGGCAATGTTAGCCTTTTGATTATCAAAAAATCCATTCGACAGCTTTGAACTTTTATCATTAGCTTTATGACTTCCGAGCTTTATTTTTTCACTGACATTTTCACAAATAACATCAAATTTTTTCATCATAAATCTCCTTTATGAGCCTATACGAATTTTCACTATTCCGGTTACTTCTCCCATAAAATTATCGCCGTCATATGCCTGTGCAGAATACGCACATTGATATTCTCCGGCGTTCAGAGTCGCAGACAATTTATCCTCTGCAAGACATTGACCCGGTGAAATAAGAGGGGAGGTGTAAATCAGCTTTCCCTCAGGCGAATAAAACAAAAATTTCAGCACATATTCTCCGCTTTCGGGATTCTCAAGCATAACGTCACCACGTGAAAAGCTGTTTTTGAAGGTAATGCTTTTATTTATCAGAAATCTTACCTCACCATCGGGAACATCCGTAATATGCTCCGAAACTCCCGACAATACACCGTCCTCGACAGTGCCGTGTTTTGTAAACATCAGCAGAAGGGATGTTGCCTTTCCTGTTACTGCAATCGTTGAGACAACAACAGTAACAACGGCAAGAACAATGATAAGAATTATTCTGTTGTCCTTCTTCGATTTATTCATCAAAATCCACACCGATTGTCAACGAAAGTTCAGCAAATTTTGTGCCGATTTTTTCGTATGTTTTTTTATTATATGCATTGACAGCAACCTTGACGTTGTGCTGTCCGTATTCCATTTCATCAAAGAATGTTGCTTCGTTAATTTCTTTGTTCGGTTTTAATCCGAGCGAACGATAAAGCACCGTTCCGTCATTGTCATAAATCGTTGCAACCAAAACATAGTCGGACATATTTCCGAACATAAGTGAATTAGTCCTGAATTTGTCATCAATTTCTACAACTGAATTTATGTAAAAATCAAAATCCTTGCAACCCTTTTCACGCAGCAGCTTCACCATTACATTTTTTTGCTGTTTGTTAAGAATGCTTTCTGTCGCTGACGTGTCGCTTTCAAATTTTCCGCTGAATTCTTCATTGCGTATAGCGGTCGGTACATTCATAAATACAGAATTTACAAGTATCACTATTCCTGTAATTACTGCTACAACCAGAAGAATAATATAAAGAAAAACTTTTTTATAATTCACTTTCACTAAAAATTCAGCACTTGTATAATATCTGAATTTTTTATATGCTTTTCTTATGTTTTCTTTTGCCTGAATTTTCTTTAAGAGCTTTTGTCTACAAAGCTCCTCCTTCAGTTGCTTTTTTTGCTCAGTTTCTTTTTGCTTTTTTCTCTGCTCCTGAATTTCGTGACTTCGTTTTGCCTGTTGCTTTTTCTTTTTTAATTTTTCATCAATAATTTTTTGGGCATTCTTTTCCGCCTGTTTTTTTGCCTTTAAATTATTTTTGCCTGCGGCAGATTTTTCTGACGCAGGCATCGTTTTCTTATCGGACATAAAAATCCACTTCCATTATTTCCAAGGTAATTTTTCTATGTTCCACATCTGCGGATAACGGTTTACCTGTACCGCATCAATTTCAATCATTACTCTAACTTTTGAATTAACATCCAATCCCGCAGTATTCAATTCAGATTTATCAAAACCGCTGATTAATTCCTCACTGCTGAAATCAGCTTTACCCTTTGAATCAGCACCTCTGTAATAAACGCAATAATCAACATCACGATTATCGTACCAGTCTGAATTAAACTTGTACGGCAGGTTAGTTATAAACTGTTCTACCTTACCGTCAGCAGTATTGTATTCATAAGCCATTCTGACTCTCACGCAAGCCTTACTGCCTGTTTTGTTAACAGTAACTCTCAGGTTTCCGATGTAATTTACATCGCTCTCGTTAAGGCTCAATGTATACAATCCGTCTTCATCAATATAGTTTTTTGCATCTGTCTTTTTGCCGTTTGAAGCAAAATAAACATCGCCCGTAAAATCAAAACCAGAAACTATGAATTTCTGAGAAAGGGAGCTGTTAGTCACAAACCAAGCAAAAGAACTGCCGACTATTGCAATAACAGCAATCACTGCAACAATAATTACAGCGGATTTTCTTTTGATTTTTACTGACATTCCCTTCACCTCTTTTTATCGTTTTATAGCTCCGTCAATATCCTGTGTAGCAATAAGTGTCAACTCAACATCATATGAATTCTCTGCTGTGCCGCCCTTAATCATTTCTTCAACTTCGTCATATTCAACCCATGTTGCAACCTTCACGTCAATTGTTTCGTTCGGCTGAAGAAGAATATACTTACCTGAATTACCATCCTTGCCGACATTGTATTCCATCAATGCCTCGTCGGAAAGCTCCGTTAAGTTTGCTTTAATAGTTTCCTTAACGCTGTTGTTTACAAGCATATCGTCCGTATAAACGAACCACTTTACTGCATCTTTTCCGTCGTTCTCTTTGAAATCGACATAAACTCTTGCAGGAACAGTACCACTGTTTTTAACCTCAACACTGTCAATGCTGATTACGTCATCAAACATAGCTTCATCTTCGTCAGCGAGCTTGGTTGCTGCATCAAAGTAAACAGGATTTTTGACGGTAAACTTAGTATTAACCGATAAATCACCGAAAACGAAAGCATCTCCGCTGTCGATTACTCCGCTTTCGTAATACCATGCGGAGGTCGGTGACATTACAGAAAAGTAAGCGACGCATAATGCAAGCATAAAGACCATTACTGTTGCAGAATATTTTTTAATTTTGCTCATTGTCGTTATCTCTCCTTTTCTGTTTTTTTTCTAAAATAAAATTAATTGAAATCAATGCAACCGCAATTGTTGCAAGAATTATCAACCCGGTTGTACGTGTAAGTCCTGCCAGATAAATTGACAGATAACCCAAAAGCGGAACGCTGTACCAGACCTTTCCGACAATCTGTGAGGATGCCGTGTCCATCGGGTCAACGGAATTATTATTATCACCCTTAGTCGTTACTGTCTTCTTTTCAGAATCAATATCGACAATCCTGTGTGTAAAATAGCCATCGGAATCAGCTACACCTACGGTCACTATATCCCCGACCTTCAGCTCTTCAAAGTTGCACGGTCTTGAAAAAACAACATCGCCCCTGTTAAAGGTGTCCTTCATGCTGTCACTCGTAACCGCATAACCTTTTGCACCCGTAACTAAATTAAACAATACAAATACAACTGAAATAGCAGTTATTATTGCAAGCATATTGAACAATATGCTCCTTAAACTGATTTTACGCATTTGCAGTTCCCGAAATTTCGTAAGAATCAATTGCCTGCCATGTGATATTATCTGCCTGCTTCATCTCAAACTTGACGGTAACATTAATCTTCTGTCCCGAATAAGCATATGAGATTGTGTCCTTATATGCAATGCTTGAAATTGCTTCGATAATACCTTCCTGCGGAGTAATTGAAGGAACATCGTTAATAGAATCAATTGTTTTATCACCGTGATATTCCTCACCCATATAATAGAAGAGGCATTCATCCGCTGCGTTGAAATTCTTAACCCAGCTGCCGTTTGCAAATTTTACTTCAATATCGTCTGTTTCATCGCCTCTGTATTTTACCTGACGACGTAAGCCCGACGCATAGCTGGTATACTCAATTGAAATTCTGAGCTGTGTATCGGTTGTTGATTTGTTTTCGATTTTTAAAACAGCATCTCTGCCGTCAAGGCTGATAAGATTATCGCCCTGCATAATAATATTTGTTTCTGAGCTTTCAAGGTCTGTCAGATATGCGGAATGAACACTGCTGACCGTGAGAATAGAAATTGACTGCTCTTTTGTAAACGATGTTACAAACCATGCATAAGATGAACCACAATTCATAAGGCCAAGTATAACTGCCAAAGATGCAACAAAAGCGATTATTCTTTTAGTCATCGTATCTCTTCCTTTCTGACAAAAATAATTCTATTTCAATCGCAAGCCATGCGATATAAACAACAGCAACTACTGCTTTTCCAACACCCGAACTCAAAATATCAGCGAATTCACCTACGTGTGGAATCACAAAAACAACCTTACCAACGGCCTTATTCAGCGGGGTCGGACTCGGGTCTTCGGCCTCATTGGCGTCGCCCTTTGTGTTAAAGGTTTTATCCTCTTCGTTAATAGCGGTAATTCTGTGAGTAAAGCTTCTTTTCGATTGTTTATCCGTAAAAGTTACTATATCACCTACAGAATAATCAGACAGCTTTCTGCACGGCTCAACAAAAACCATACTTCCGATTGTAATTGTCGGTGACATACTTCCTGTCTTAATCGAAAACATTTTGTATCCCATAGCCATAGGGATATAAGTCAACGACAACGCAACTATTGAAAAACAAATAATCACAGCAGTCAACAGGATATTAATTTTTTTCCTCCTGAGACTCTCCATCGTTGTCTTCCTTTTGTTTTTCCATTTTACTTTCAACAACCAGCGTAACAAGGTTAACCGCTTCGCTGAATGTGATGAATATCAATGGTAATATAATAAAAATAAAGATTATTTTAGGATTTCTCAGCACACCCAGAACAGAACTGCCGACCGTGCCGAAATTATAACATAGCTTGCCGATTACATCAATATCATAAACGGGCATATCATCGACTCTTGTATTTGCATCACCCTTTGTGATTGCAACCTTCTGACTACCCATTCCATAAACAAGATTTTCAATTCTATGAGTATTTACTCTGCCTTTGATATTATCTGAGTTAGAGTAAAAGCTGATGATATCTCCAACCTTTAAGGTGTTAAAATCCGTTTCTTTAACGATAATAATACTGCCTGTTTTTATTTCCGGCTCCATGCTTCCTGTCTGTACCTGAAGAACACTGTAGCCTAATATGCTCGGCACTTTTCCGCCCGAAGCACTCACCGATGCGATAAATATCGTAAATCCGAGGATAAACACCAGGGCTGAAATACCTACCATTATAACAGAAAATATTTTTTTGATTCTTTTAAAAACTGTCATATTATTCTGCTACTGTTCCGGTGATACTGAATCTTCCGAGCGATGCATTTGTAACCTCGCCGATATTAGCCTCTTCCTTAAGACCGATTGTATAATAAATAGCATATGTCTTTGTACCCGAAACATTAATCGGGGATGTGAAAATATTTTCACTTGCCATATTTGAAAGGAGCTTGTCATCAGAATATCCGTCTGCCGACTTAATCAAAACTGATTTATCCGTATATGTTCCGTCACCGTTATCTGTTTCGGAATACAAGGAATAATCAATGTATATATTATTCTTCAATGTTGAATCAATTTTGTCAAGGTCGACAATCTTAACATTAAGATTCATATTGTCACTTGTTGACTTTGTAACAATCATCTTATACGTAACTGTACCACCTGCAGGGTCAAACGAAACAGTAAAATCATCCTCATAAGGAACATAATTCGTTCCCTCAAGCTTATAATACGAAACATTGATTACCGAATCACCGATTGAATAATTGGCCAGTGCGCCGATTTCGTTCTTATTAGTAGTAGAGAACCAAGCAAAGCTGACAGCGATCAAAGTAACGGCTGATGCCAAAGCTAACACTATTGTTTTGTAAAAGCTGAATTTATTCATCATATGGCATCAACCCTCCTTTTATTAATCAATATTGCTCCAAATTGTTCTCAATCCCCAGATGCTTTCTGCATCCTTAACTGTGATTGTGATTTCAACATTCTCATTGCCTTCGGTCTTTACAAACAAGCCTTCGTTATCCTTGTCCTTAACCTTCAGCTCGTTTCCTCCCGAAACAGCCTTCACCTCAAAATCAAGGTCAGTCGGGATATCCATATCAACGTAGAAACCGTCATCAACGTAAATTGAACCGAAGCTCTTAACAGAACTGTTTGTCTTTGTGTAGAAGCTGAATGAGTCAGCCTCGTCAGAAAGAATGCTCTTGAGAAGAATTCCGACCGTCTTGTTGCTGAGCGCTGAATTTTCCGTAGCATCAACAATTCTGTAAGAAATGTTTGTCTTATTACCGACAACATTATCGTTTTCTGAAATCTTAATATCAAGTGTTAGACCGTCATTATAATTAAAGTGAATTACTGAACCGCTTGACTTTTCATTGAGAACAAGCATTTCGTTTTCGTACGAAGCATTTCCGCTTACACTCTCAAGTGTAAATACTGTTCCGCCTGCTGTGAACTCTTTATAGTTTCCTTCAACGCCCGGAACTACAAGCTTTCCGTCGCTGAGGTCTACTGTTGAACTGAATGGAATGTAAGCAAAATCTGTTCCGTTGAGAACATATTTCATTTCATTAAGGTCGTCAACCTTGTACTCCTCAATCTGATAAGCATTAATATTCTTATCACCGAAGACAGGAACTGAATTATTTGCTGAAGAGTAATAAACCTCTTCGAATACATTACATTTATCATTATTTGCATCAACAAATGTGTCAATTGATGTCTTTGCAACTGCAATACCGCTTACTTCGGCTTCATTTACCTTTGCAGTAATAACTGTATTCTTAATCAGCGACTTGTCAGCATTCGCTAATGAGTAACCCTCGTCAATCGTTCCGATTACACCTGCTGAAAGCTTTTCACCAATAACTGTACCCTTAACAAGTACGTCACTTATTGAAGCAACAAGTGGATTTTCAATCTCACCGATAACTCCTGCAGCATTTACAGCCTTGACATCTGCGTTGAGTTTTACATCGTTAACAGCTGTTGCGCCATTCTTTGCATAACCAACAATTCCGCCTGCGAGGTAAGCCGATTCAACCTTAACCGAATCAAGCTCAGCCTTTGAAATAGTACCGCTGAATATACCTGCTATTCCGCCTGCAATTTCAACAGTAGCAGATGTAGAGTCGTTAATTGTCTTAACCGAAAGTCCATTTGCCTTAACATCAGTAACCATAACATTTTCAGCATATCCTACAAGACCGCCTGTAATGCCGCAAAGCTCTGAGGTTTCAACATTTGCGTCCTCAATTACAATATTTCTGATTACAGTATCCTTTGCCTTACCGACAAGAACACCGGCATAATTAAGGCCCTTAACATCAGCATTTCTGATAATAATATCTGAAATTTCTGCACCATCTGTTGCACCGAACAAACCGCCAAATTCATTTCCCGATACTCTTATATCGTTGATTGAATGAACAACTCCATTATAAAGACCTGTAAATGTTCCCTTAAATCCTGATTCTGCACTACCGATTGTAACTAATCCGTTACCGATATTGTAGAATGCTCCGCCGAATTCAAAATCAGCATCTTTGAAAGTAATATCCTTGCTGAGTGCGAAGAATTTTCCGTTTGTGTCATATGTTGATACCGTTTCAAGGTCATATGCACTTGAAACAAGATACGGATCACTCTTTGTTCCGCTACCCTTCAACGGAATACGTACGTCAGACTTCATTTCGAAATGTACCGGAATTCTTACTGATGAATCAGTTGAAGATACATAGTATCCGACGATTCCGATGTCTGCCATATGCTCACTCTTAAGAACTACTGTATTCTCTGTTGAACTGATTACTTCAATTCTCTCAGCAGACTCAGAAACCCAGCCACTTGCTGAATCGAACTTAAATGCCTTAATTTCAGGGAGATTTGAAAGCTCAATCTTTGTTTCATCAGTTGTTGTTAATGTATCTGCTGATGGTGTGATTGCTTTTCCCTGAGGCTTATCCATATCATAATATCCCTTTGACTCGAGCTTTGAAGAAGCACCGAAAGATGTCGTGTTCGGATAATATGTTGTAATAACTACATTTGAAATTGCGGAATCAATATTCTTATCATTAAGTGTCTTATCTGACTCAACTGCACCGATAATCATACCGCTTCTTTCCTGTGTGGCGGTATCAGCTACACCAAGCTGAGAAGCAATTACACAATTATTAAGTATTGCAACGTCAGAGTCAAATTTCTCTGTAGCATTTACTGCACCGATTCCACCTGCAACAGCACCGACACCGGATACCTTACCGAGAACATTTACGGAATCAATCTTTACGTTATTCAGTGCGCCAACACCGATTACACCTACAATACCTGCAGCTGCATATGCATCGGCATCCTCGCAACCCTTAACTGTTGCAAATGACTTTGAATTCTTAAGTGATAACTCAGAGTTATTTCCAAGCACCATACCAACAAGTCCTGATGTTACAGCTGCTGATGAAACAACAGTATTTTCTGCAACATAGCAACCCGTGATTTCTGCATCACCATCTGTATTATGTACAGCTATAATGCCACTTGCAATTGTATTTGCACCCTTTGCGCTGATATTTGTAGAAACGACTTCAGCACCATTAATGTTCAGCTTGCATCCGCCGATTGTCTTACCCACAATACCTGCAGCTATTCCACCGCGGATTTCTGTATTGTTAACCTTAACATTCTGCAGCTTGCCGGCGAAGCTCGATGAAATACCACCTGCTACATAAGCCGACTCAGCTCCGATTGTTGAAATCTTTGAATTGTCAACACTTGAATTTACCAAAGACGCATCTGCCGAATCACCGGAAGCAACACCCGATACATTAGTTGTACCGACAAGTGTCGAGTCAGTAACCTTGACATCACTCAACCTCGTTGTGTCGCTGATTAAACCTGCAACACCTGCTACGAACTCTGCACCCTTTGCATTGAGCTTTTTAACAGAAATTTCACTTGCAACTGTACCGTTATTTATGATACCTGCAACTGCACCAACGTTATTTGCTGTTGATTCAATATCAGCAATATCAATGCTTATATTCTTAAGTGAACCACCGCTTACATATCCGGCAAGTACACCCGAATACTTCTCAGTTGTATTAATCTTTGAATTTGTAATTGTAATATTCTCAACATTTGTGTTAACCATATGACCGACAAGCACTGAAGCATATCCGCCATTTGACTTAACCTCTGCTTTGTCAAGCACAATGTTTCTGATATCGGCATTCTCGACCGCACCAAACAAGCCTGCCTTTGCGCCTGAATTGATCTTGAGATTGCTGATTGTATGACCGTTTCCGTTAAACTTACCACTGAAGGACTCAACAGTTGAGCCAATCGGAGTATATCCCGTAATAGCAGACATATCAATATCCTGAGTTACAACAAAACCTGAGTTCTTAAGCTCATTGATATTCTCTCCAATGTAAGTAAGGTCATATTCATTAGTTACGATGTAATTTCCATTACCATCCTTCTCAAGACCATTTGAAACATAGAGAGCAATTGAAAGTCCGTTTTCTTTATCTGTAATAACAACAGGTGATGCCTTTACGGTAACAACACCCTTAACCTTATTAACACTTACACAAAGCTTATCCGCATCCCTGGTGATTTCTGCAGAAATTCTTGATGAATCGAAGCTAAGTGAGAAGTTGCCAGCCTGAGCGTTTTTCATACTCTGAATATCAGGTAATGTTATTGCAAAGCTGCCGCTGTTTCCTGTAAAGAAAGCAACATTGTTCTGCTCATAGTTCCACTCAGTAAACTGAGCTTCCTTAATAAAGCTGTACTTTGTAAAGTCAAGAGGGGACTGAGTACCCTTTGTCATATATATATTTGATATTGTGGTATTATCGTTGTTAATCTCAGCAACAAACGAATACTTATCAGCTGAATTCGTACCTGATACAGCAGAATTCCTGATAGAAACATTTTCACCATTGATTACACCGATGAAGTTTGCAACATTCTGTACCTTTTTACCGCTTTCAGCTGTAATTTCCGTATGAACACCGCAATTTGTAATCTCTGTTGAGTTGCCGTTTACTGCACCTGCAACTGCACCGAAGTTCTTAACATTATCAGCAAGCTTAACTGTTGCAATGATATTAACATCATTCAAGGTTGATTTGCCGCTGATTGTGTTAAAGATAACACCGGTATTATTTGATTTTATTGTAAGAGATGCGTTTACATTAATATTGTCAGTATTAACAGCTACAGCATTGCCAAACACGGCAGTTGAAAGTGTGCCGTTAGCCTTGACATTAACGTTCTTAACTGAACCGATTGTTGTAGTGAAAAGCTGAGCAGATGTTGTAATTGTATGTCCTGCACCATCAAGTGCTCCGACAAACATAAATCCTGCCTTGCTGATTGTAATATCCTTAGCGAGCTTAGCACATACACCTGTCATCTCGCCGAGCATACCGAAGTCAGTTGCATTTTCAATAACAAATGGAGATTCTGCAGTTCCCTTACCATCACCGACGATAATAGGAAGCTCGAGTTTCTGAGTAAGAATCACAGAGTCGGTACCATTTCCTACTGTTGAAGGAAGGCTGATCTTAGTTGCATAACTTACACCATTCAAGGTGTCATTCTTAAGGCCCTTAACAACAAGATTGTTATCCTTAACCGTTGCTGAAATTCCCGTGCCCGAGAGCTTATAGTTTCCGTCAAGATTTATTGAAGCCTTGCCCCAGGTAGTGTTCGGATTAAATGTAATTGTTTCATTTGCACCAACTACTCTGAACATCTTATAGGAAACGTCGTTAACACCTGCACCAAAATCGCTAACCATTGCAGAACAATTGCTGATTGCACTTGACCAATAACAGTCATTAAGCATATCCGAAGTTCCGCCAAGGCCGATAACAGCACAAGCGTTCATTGTCTTATCAAGTTTTACAAGAGTGTATGTGTTGTTTACAGTAGCACCCTTGGTTGCCTTACCGATTACACCACCGGCATAATCTGTTGACTTTCCGCCTGCAACCGCACCTGTTGAAACAGAATTTGAAACTGCGCCACTATCTGTTCCCACAATACCACCGTAAACTGTAGTAACAACTGCATCTGCAGGAATATACATACCAACATTGATAGCAGAAGCATTTGTAATTTTTCCGTTATTTGTACCTGCAACAGCACCAATTGAACCTGTACCGCTGATTGTGTTATGGTCGGCTGTAACTACAGCTGAGTTGGCAATATCTGACTCAACAGTTACGTTTGATACCGTACCATTATTAATTGCAACTACAAGACCGGCATTCTCTGCATTCTTCAATGTGAGCTTTGAGGACTTAACTGTTACGTTGTCGATTGTGCCTTCATTCTCAGCAACAAGAACTGCTGCTGTCTTAACAGAAGCTGCACTTGAAGCAACATTTGCAGAAACAACTGTAAGGTTTCTGATTGCGGACTTCGAGTTAAGATATCCGAAAATCGAAACAGAACTGAGCTTATCTGATTTTACATCAAAGCCCTTGATTGTATGTCCGTTACCATCAAGAACAAAGAAAACATTCTTTGTAGCATTTGCGAGTGATTTATTTACGGTAACAACAGAGCCAGCGTTCTTCTCAAGAGCATCCTGCTTTACATCTGACAAATCAATGTCATCGCCGAGCACGAAATATTTGTCCTCACTTGTTGTAAGATTAATCTTTTCCTGCATCTTAAGGAAGTCATCAGCCGTAGCAATCACATACGGATTAGCCTTTGTGCCTTCACCCTCAACAGTAACTACAAGATTACCGCCCTCAGTAACAACATCAGATGTTGTTGAAAGCTTTCCGCCTTCCTGAGTAACAGTTGTGGAAGAAGTTGAAGTTGAGGTTACAGTTGCAGATGAAGAAGATGTTTCATTTACATTTGCAGCAAATGATGAGAGTATGCCGGTAGACGACAGCATCAAAGCGATGCTGAGGCTCATTACCGCAACCCTTTCAATTCTCCTTTTGTTCATCTTAAATACCTCCGTTTGCGACAGCTTCCACACGTCGCAACTTGTTAATCAAATCTTCAACTTAAATGTTAATTATTTCTTGAGCTTATCCTTAGCCTTCTGCTTTTCGATACGCTCTTTTTCTTTGGCCTTTGCTTTTTCCTTAGCAAGCTTCTCTCGCTCCTTAGCCTTTTCGCGAGCTATACGCTCTTTTTCCTTGGCTTTTTCTTTAGCGAGCTTTTCTTTTTCGGCCTGAGCAAGTCGCATCTTCGCAACACGCTCTTTTTCCTTTTCCTTAGCCTTTTCGCGGGCTAAACGTTCCTTCTCTTTAGCCTTTTCCTTAGCAAGCTGTTCTTTTTCCTTGGCTTTTTCACGGGCTAAGAGTTCCTTTTCTTTTGCCTTAGCTTTTTCGGCATCTGCCTTTGCTTTAGCCTTTATCTTATCAGCCTCAGCCTTTTCCTTTGCCTTTGCTTTCTCAGCATCAGCCTTGGCCTTAGCTTTTACTTTTTCTTTTTCTGCTTTTTCTTCAGCTAATTCTTTAGCCTTCTGCTTTGCAGCCTTTTCTTTTTCTTTTGCCTTTTCAGCCGCAATACGTTCCTTTTCTTTAAGAGCTTCCTTAGCTAAGCGCTCTTTTTCAGCCTTTGCGGCATTTGCCTTAGCAATAGCTTCCTTCTGCTTGAGCTTTTCAGCTGCTGCCTTCTCTTTGGCTTTCTTTGCGGCAAGCTCCTTTGCAAGACGCTCTTTCTCTTTTGCTTTAGCCTTTTCAGCCTTTTCACGCTCTTTCTGCTTCTGAGCCTTCTCAAGAGCAAGTGCCTTTTCTTTTGCTTTTCTGTCAGCCTCACGCTGCTTTGCCTTTGCAATACGAGCTTCTTCTGCTGCTTTGAGCTTTTCTGCACGCTCTTTTTCCTTCTGAAGTCTTGCCTTTTCCTTCTCCTTGGCAATACGTGCCAATTCCTTTTCCTTGGCGATACGAGCTTTCTCTCGTTCCTTCTGCTTTCTGAGGCGTTCTTTTTCTTTCTCCTTGGCGATTCTGGCTCTCTCACGTTCCTTAGCAATACGAGCTCTTTCGCGTTCTTTCTCAAGAGCAATCTTAGCTTTGATTTTATCTTCAATTTCTTTCTTACGTGCATTTTCAGAATCAAGAGCACGCTGAATTGCCTTCTGAATCTTCTCTTCACCGGCAATCTTCTTACGGCTTACTCTCTTCATCTCATCAACGAATACACGCTGAATCTCGATTTCTTCCATATCGTAGTCAAGAATAAGCTCTTCGGCAAGACGTTTAAGAAGTTTCGGCTTGAGCTTACGTCTCTTCTGCTTACCGACAGACTCTTCTGACTGTGTATTTGCCTTCAACATCATGTAGTTAACGGCAATCATCTGGTTCAGCTCATGCATATATTCTTCGCTGACCATATCGTTAGATTCTTTAACTGTAATTTCATAACCGAGCTCACTGTATGACTGAATAAACTGCCACAATTTAAGACAAGCTCTGAAATTCGGATTCTTCTGAATAGCATTTGTTCTCATAATCGGAGGACGTACCGGAACACAGTTACGAAGCTCCTTCATAAATGAGGAATGAGCATATTCATTAATTATTTTCTTGATTCTTTCAATTCTCTGGAAAGCTGTTGCGTTTTCACCGTCAAGTGTTGCGTTATCATCAAGTTCACCGCCGCCTGACTGTGCAGAAACCTCAAGCTTATACGTAACCTTTTCACGACCACGATTGAAGTCGCTTTCCATTTTAAGCGATGCCATATTATCATCATCAGAAATGTTAAAAATAACATTATATCTGATGTCAATAAATCTGATAAGATTCTGCATCAAGGTGAAAACAAATCTGTTCTCGTAAACCTCAAAGCTCTCCTCACGGAAAACGTTAAGAATCTGGTTAGGAGTAACATCATCACCCTCAACCTTCGCAATCATATTTGTATGCTGAGCGAGATGACGAATTGATTCATTGGTAATCTTACGTGCTCTTTCAATAGGAACAATCTCTTCTTCCTGAACAATAAACTTTCTCGGAACACGCATAATATTGTCAAGAGGGATAATACATGCTTCAATCTCTTCAACCCACGTAAGGTCGATTTTTTTGTCAAAATATCTGTTGAAGAGAGAATACTTGTTCTGACCACCGGAAATAGCATCACCCATTACGTCGTAATACATATTGTCGGTTGTCAATGAAGCAATAGAATCTCTGTATTCAAGATATAATTCAAGATAAGATTTAGCCATTGGATATGTCCCCTTTGACACTGATAGTTTGAATAAAAATTACATAAGTCTCTTGAGAAGTTCAAGATATTCCTTACATTCGTTCATGTTAGCCTTACCGAAGTGCTTATTAAGATATGTAACAAGTCCATCAATTTCATCACGGATGAATGAAAGGTTCAAGCTCTCAAACTTACGGAAAACCTTCTTAGCAAGAACGAAGTCGATACCATCGATTTCTGTACCACCGCAGCCAACGTATGCCGGAACGAATTCCTTAAGCTGCTTAACAATACGGTTACCGAAAGCAAGACGGAAATGTTCAATAACATAGTCGTCAAGCTCTTCAATTTTCTTAAGACTTTCTTCAGAAACTTTGTACTTTGTCTGACATTCTCTGAACATACTTTCAAGATGTAAGTAGCTGAGGTTAAGGTTATCTGTCAATGGTGCTTCGAAGAATTTACCCTTACTGTTAAGGTCGATTGGGATAGCACGGTCGTAAACCTTATCTGAAACAGCGAATGTAGAGTCGTCGTTATTGATTGTACCGATATACCACATATTCTCAGGAAGCTTGAGCTTACCATCGATAACGTGTTTCGGGTCAGTAGGCCATACGCTCGGAACAAGTGATACAACCCACTCTTCTCGTGATGGCATTTCGAGGATTGAAAGGAGCTCGGCGAAGTAGTACTCAACACGAGCGATATTCATTTCGTCAAGAACCGTGATGAAGATTTCCTCTTTAAATGTTGCTTCATACATTTTCTTGAGAACTTCTGTTTCGTTAAATCTCTTTGTAAATTCGTTAAAGTAACCGAAGATTTCAGTACGGTCACGCCATGAAGGCTGAACTGATGCAATTGTTACAGGATTCTGAAGGAATTTACCCCATGCATAAGCAAGTGAAGTTTTACCTGTACCAGAAATACCCTGAAGGATAATAAGTCTTGTTGATGCAAATGCTGAAAGGAACAATCTGATAATTTTGATTTCGTAGAAAAGACCGAGTCTTGAACAAGCAAAGTTTCTGAATCTTTCACAAATTTCGGGAAGTGTGATTTCGTTATCAAATTCAGGAGCAACGTAGTTCGGCATCTCAAGGTCAACCTGTGTACATTTGTAGAATCGGCTGTAGTCGTCGGCGGTCATATCAACGTCGCCGTCCTTCTTCTCTTCGCCTTCTTCTTCCTCGTCACCGACTGACTCAACAAACGGACTTTCACCCGGCTTAAGACCAAGCTGTGAAACCTTCATAGCAAGAATCTTTTCCTTCTCTGATGAGAGCTTGATAATCTCTCTGTTGAGATTTCCGACCTCATTAAGAAGCTCTTCCTGGTCAACAAGTGTCTTTCTTACTCTGATGTACTTCTTAACGAGTACAACAACAAGAAGCACAAGTGCTGCAAGAACTGCAACTGTGGCAATTACTGCAACGATTGCAAGTATCCAGTCAACTGCAGTAAAGCTACCTGCCCATGATTTAAAAATACTGATGTACTGTGGAACATTAAAGATATTGGCAATACCCAACCCGATTCCTTTGAATATGCCCCAGACTCCTTTGATAAAGAACTGGTTTAAGAATTCTGCAATAAATTTTGTTACTGTCATCTTCCTGTCACCCTTCAAATAAATTTGTGATATATATAATGTGAATGTTATTTAGTTTCAGCGTCGCCGCTCTTCTGTTCTGCCTGCTTTGCAAGGTATTCTTCAATAGCCTTACGCTTTGTTTCCTCATCAATGTCCTCGGCTTTGGCCTCAAGGAACATTGCAATGAGCTTATAAATCTGCCAGATGAAGAACAATGCAAGAGGAACGATGATACATACCATAAATCCAGTTCTGCTCTGAAGGAATTCAAGCGCAGTTCCGAAGTTGACAATCTTCATTCCATTCATCTTATTTCCGTTTTCATCAATACCGGAATTTATCTGCTTTGCGAGGACATCGTCGGGAGCAATCTCTATAGTATCCTCGACACCTACAGCATCACCCATTGTTATAAAAGACTGTATAGTTCCGTTTGGAGTATATCTGATATCGTAAATTCTATGGGTGTTATAACCTCGCACTGTCTTTCCTTCGTTATTAGCAAGGACTGCAGAGTAAGTAACAACATCACCGATTTTTAAATCGTTAACGTTCTTAACCTCTTTTGTAATAATCAAATCACCCTCGGCAAAGCCTGATTTCTCGCCTGAGTCCATTGAGTTAGACTGTACTGCAAACGGAGTATATCCGAGGACATTGCCAATGCCTAAATCCGAGTTTTTCGATGTAAAGGTCATTACCGTAATTGATATTGCAATGATAATAATGATTATCAGAAGAATATCCGAAATAACCCCTAAAATGCTTTTTCCTTTGTTTTCCATAAAATAACATTCACCTCTGATTTTATTTCCCAATAAAGGTCATTTATAAATACCATCAATAATACTTATAAATCACATTTATTTTTGGATATCCGGGTGGCGCTTTCGGCGCCACCCGTTAGTGACGGAATTACTTAAAAATCATTCTGCGTTAAGATTTCTCTTAAACGATGCTGAATGAAAGTCCGCAGTTCATAATTGAACCGGCGATTGCGCTCTCACAGTCACAGTCCTGACCTTCAAGCCAGATGTATACTCTGATCTTAGTAACACCTGGTGCAGCTGCAAAAGTCTTAGCTGTTGTATCTGTAGCATAAGTACAGTCAACGTCTCTGATAGCACCTACGTATGTAACAATATGCTCTGTACCAACATTATAGCTAGGCAACTCTGCTGCAAGCGGCTTTGTTGTTGCTGCAACACCATTAGCAACACCAGCTGTGGCAATATGCTTTTTATTATTGATTTCAAACATTGTAGTATCACTATTTTCTTTAGGCTTAATTGCCTGGATGTCTGCAGCATCAGCCTTTTCAGCAACAATACCAACCTTAACAACAGCAACTCTCATTGCATAAAGAGCATCTTCTGCGTCGCCCTCATTAACATTGAGATTACAATTCCATGTTACTGTTTCATTTGTAGCAAGCTTGATAAACAAGTCAAATGCTACAAATGCACCACCTACATCACTTGCTGTTGTTGAATAGTCTGATGTGAACTTCTTAGAAGTCAAAATTCCCTTATCATCAATAGAAGCAACATAGAATGTCGGATACTGTCCTCTTGTAAAGCAGCTTGATGAAACAGGAGCAAGCTTTGAAGGGAAGTTGTTGTGGTTATCAGCATATGCGCCGTAACGCTGAGTTGATGACTGAACATTTGTAAAATCAGCTGATGTAAGACTTGTTGTCCAGTTAGTTGTATTAGCTGAGAAAACAATACCATCAAGTGATGTAATGTTGAGTTCCATTGAATCAACATTAACCTGTGTAGCCATTGCGAACCATGCAAATGTTGATGATGTCAAAACGATAGCAGAAACAATAAGCATTGCAATAGCTGAAATAAACGCGCGCTTTTTTAATGTTTTTTTCATTTACTTTTACCTCCATTTAAGATTTTATGCCTTGGCGACCGTTAACGCGCCGCCAAACGCACAATATTTTTTTCTAACATAACGTTAGAGATTAAAGTAAGTAAATATTGCCATTAGGCAGCTGTATCGAAGATAAGATTAACTGACAATTGCTGACTGGCCATTGTATCAACAAAGTTAGGATCCTGACCTTCCATCCAGATGTAAACACGAATATGGTTTGTACCAGCTTTAAGTGAAAGCTGTGAAGCTGAAGTAGCATCAACGCCCTTAACACCTGCTTCTTTAGCATATGATGAACCGGATGCTGAAACTAATGCTCCGTCTGATACTTCGTAATCGCCTGCTGTACCGATTGCTTTTGTATTCTTTGCAGTATTATCGATAGCAAAAATACAACCATCGTTATCATCAACATTTACAAAGCCAACACGGAATGCCTTTGCAACATTCTCGTCTACTGCTGCTTCGTCTGCTGCTTCGCTCTTAACTGCGATTTCTGACTTATCAGTATTTACAACTGTAGCTACACCGGCTTTGATGTAAACATCAAAAGCAAAAACGCCGTCCATGCTCTTGTCTTTTCCTTCTTCAATAGCAGAAAGTGCAAGAACTCTCTTTGCAGCGTAGCTGTCGCCTTCCTTTTCGAGTTTTGTCTCGATACCGCCATTTACGAATGTCGGAAGACCTGAGCTAACATTGAATAATGTTGATGCCGGCTTGATTCTTTCACAGAAGTAGTTCTGATTGTCACTTGCTGCGTTAAACTTGCTCTTTTCTGAATCTGTTTCAGTACTTGTCAAGTTAGCATAAGTGATAACCTCTGTAAAGTTTGTTGTATTTGCAGAAATTGCAATACCTTCTTTTGCTGTAACTGTAACGTCAATGTTTGTAACAGCAGCATTCTTACCAAGTGCGAACCAAGCAAATGATGCAGATGTTATAACGATTGCAGATACAAGAAGCATAATCATAGCAGCGAAAAACGTCTTTTTCTTGTTACCCTTAAACATTAAGATTTTTCCTCCTTTACAGATTTTTTGCAAGGCTTGTTTTCACTCACCTTACTGTATAATCAAAACATGTTTTGATTCTACGGTAAAATATCAATTCGCATCAGAACCGCTGTCAGGCCACAGCCCCGTCACCATCGGCGAGAGCTTCACAGTTGAAGTTCATAGCTAACTTGATATCTCCTCCGAGAATGTCATCAACACATTCTTGATCCCATCCCTCAAGCCAGATAACAATTGTGTACTTGTCAATGTCTCCGACTTTGAATTCTTCGGTAGTTTCTTCCATCATTTTTGTTGAACTAACGAAGAGCTTATCTATATCGTATGTACCGTTATTGTTTTCAAACATATTGGTTGTGCCTTTTTTAGGCTTTGCATAAATTGTAGGCTCACCGTTTTTGAAAACCATAAGACGAACAGCCTCGTCAACACCGAGTGAAACAGACTCAATCACAATGTCCGTCGTATACTTAACATCCTTTTCGCCCGCATTCTTCACATAGAATGTATATGCGAGGAACTCTTTTCCGTTTGAACGGTTATGAGAACCATCAATATCATCAACATCCTGAGGAAGCCAGCTTAATGTACAGTCGCCCATGTTCTCACATTTTTCACCTGCAAGGAAACGTGATGAAATTGTGAAATCCTTGGTTTCGCAGAGTGTGATACCCATGTTAAAGGCATCCTTATCCATAGTAACGGTGAAATCACCGGCCTTATTTACATAAGAAGAACAAGCGAACATAACCGAAAGGAACATAAGAAGAAGTACAAGGATAATGGTAAGTACTCTGATGAGCGCTTCTCTCTTGCGGATATTATTGGACTCGGATTTTACTCCGTATTTGCCCATTGCGTCCTGAGATGATGCAGCATTGCTTTCGAGAGCTTCATTATTCTTATTCTTTTTAGCCAAGCCGATCACCCCTTAACTGATTTTGTTTTCTTTCATATAGTCTCCGTAATAAGGACCTGTAAACTGATCTACGCCCATCTTATTGAGCATATCAAACATTTCCTTTGACTCAACACCGTCAACACGAATCTGCGTATCAATCTTCTTACAGAAATCAACAAGACCCTGAATGGTGTTCTGAACCTTTTCACTTACCATAAAGTCATCAAGTAAGCTGGAATGAATTCCGATGTAATCGACATCGTAATGAGTAAGATGTGAAAGTGAGGTATACTCAAGACCTAAGTCGTCGATTGAAATCTTAAACCCAAGCTCTCTGAGAGCATCGATGTTAGCCTTGACCAAATCCTTGACATCCTCGAAAATGCTTTCCTTAATGTTGAAGCAGAAGCTGTCAGGCTTAACCTTATACTTTTCAACAATCTTTGTAATCTGCTGAACAATGTTTTTCTTTGTCAGCGCTTTAATCGAAATATCTATTATAACAGAGTTGATGTCAGCCTCTCTTGCCTCACAGCGTTTGATAGCTTCACAGGCCTCCTCGACGGCCCAGAGATTAAGCTGAACAATCTGATTTGACTTATTTGCAATCGGAATAAACAGCTTCGGAAGCATAACTCCCATCACCTTATCATTAATCCTCATGGACGTTTCAAAGTCAATCGCCATATTCAAATGAATATCAAACACCGGTCTGTAGAGAAGCTCGATTGTTCTCATCTTGCTTTTTGAAGCGGTGTTTTTCTCTTTTTCAGCCATAATCGACACACTCCATCTGAATTTAAAATAGCACAAAACGTAGTGATTTTTCAGAAACCACAACATATAGTGGTTTGCGCAAAAGGGCGCAACAATACCTATAAAGACACTTTTAGGTACTTTTCACTTTACCACAAAAATGCCAATTCGTCAACACTTTTCAGTGTTTTTTTTAAATAATTTTGCACAAATTTTTCACTTGATTCATAGCTAAAATCACGTTAAAAATTTTATCGTTTATTTCATTTATTTTTTCAAGATTTTTTTCATAATTTTTTATAAAATCATAAAAGTTTTTTGCTTCATAACTCATCAGAATATGCTTCTCAATTTCGCCGACAATTTCTTGTGTTTCTCCGTTCTTTTTGTGAAGTACAACCCCTGTTAATTTTGAAATAGAATTAAACGTAATCGTTCCTTCATCTCCGATTATCTGAGAACCGCAACAATCCTGACCTATCTTTGAATATGTAAGTGTTACGAGCATTTGCGGATACTTAAGTATTGTCGTTCCGTATCCGTCTGCACCAGTTTCAACAAAACCTGCTGTTGAAATTATTTCGTCGGGAACACCGAAAAAATCTATCGCTGGATAGAAGCAATATATTCCCAAATCACGAAGACAACCCGTCTTCATTTCCGGATTAAAAATATTCGGATTTTCTCCGTTTTTTAATGCTGAATATTTTGAGGAAAGCTGTGAAAAATCGAAGTGTGCCGTTGTGATTTTTCCGAGCTTTTTCAATTCGTTTTTTACAATATTTTCAGCAGGCAAATGAAGCATCATTATCGCTTCCGTATACACTAATTTTTTGCTGTCTGCAAGTGCACGAAGCTCTTCAAATTCCTCAGGTAAAATCGTTATCGGTTTTTCGCACAAAACGTGTTTTCCGTGCTGTAACATCAGCTTGCTCTGTTCATAATGACACACATTCGGACTTGCAATATAAACGGCATCTATATCGCTTTCTGCAAATTTCTGCAAATCCGTGTACACGGGAACGTCCGCAAATTTTGAAGAAAACTCCTTTCCTTTGTCATATGTACGGGAATACATTGCAGAAAATTCAAGACCATCCACAAGCTCCGCACCCTTTACAAATTCCTCGGCTATCCAGCCTGAACCTATTACTCCGAATTTTATCATTCGTATCACCTCGTCAATATTTTACTCCATTTTTCTTTTCTGTTCAACAAATTATTGAAAAACAGAAAGAGAAGTGATATAATTTTATGTATAATTTTATAGGAGTGTTGGTATGTCAGATTTATATAATTCAATCCGTATTACAAGTGTCGCACCGACAATTACCGAATTTGCAGATGCAGGTCACAGCGAAGGAGCGGACAACATCAATCCCGTTATTGCATCATTAATTAAAGAAAAGCTCGGAGATAAAAAGCCCGACAGATTTGTTATGTACAATCCCGATGCTGTGGGACTTTGGCTGTATCAGAGATACACTCCGATGTTTACTGACGCAATAATTGACTCGGATATCGCTTTGCCGATGCTGTCTGTTATGCCGAGTGTTACTCCCGTATGCTTCGCATCAATGTACACAGGCGTTATGCCCGACGTTCACGGAATCAAAAGATACAAGAAGCCCGTGCTCAAAACCGAAACTGTTTTCGACAGATTCATTGCTAACGGCAAAAAATGCGCAATTGTTTCGACAGAAGGTGACAGCATCTCAAAAATTTTCCTTGAGAGGGAAATGGATTACTTCATTTATGACACTCCCGAAGAGGTCAACGAAAAAGCACTTTCACTTCTCGATGAAGACAAATATGATCTGATTGTTATTTATAACGGAAACTACGACGGATTTATGCATAAATTCGGTCCCGAGTCAAAGGAAGCCATGGAACAGCTTAAAATGAATCTTGATTTCTACAAAACTCTCGGCGAGCAAATAAACGAAAAGTGGAAAAATCATGATGTTTTCTACGGCTTCTGTCCCGACCACGGATGCCACGAGATTGACGGCGACTGCGGCTCACACGGACTTGATATGGAAGACGATATGAACATAATTCATTTCTACACTGTCAAGCCGGCTGAATAATACTAAAAGAAAAAGTCACTCCGAATTTGGAATGACTTTTTTCTTTATTGATAAACTCTTACATAATCAACTATAAAATCAACATTGTCAGCATTTCTTGTAATGTCACCTTTACTAAGACTCGGTACGCCATTACTTCCTGCGACCTCAACGGACAACAAAAGATTTTCGGGATTCTGTGAAACTCCGCCCTTGCTTGTTCTTGCGGTTTCGTGACCGTTTATATAGAAAATATATTCGTCGGGTGTCCACTCAACACCGTAAGTATTGTACTCCTCGTATGGATTGTTTGCGTAGAATCTGCCGACAGAATAATGCTGATGGTCTTCGCCATAGCCGTCCCAGTGAAGATTGGTTGAAATCAAATCAGCTGTTTTCTTTTCACCATCGGGATAGCCGAAGCTCTCAAAAACATCAATCTCCGTACCGTCAATGCCGTTGCCGTTCACATCATAAACCTGTCCGTTCATCATCCAGAATGCTGACCAAAGGCCCTCACCTGCAGGGAGAATACAGCGACACTCAAAGTATCCGTAAAGGAATGTGTCGGGATTGGTGCTGTCATCCTTGTTTGAATCAAGTGTTGTCACATAGCCCGAATACCAGCCTGCTTTATAATCTCCGCCGTATTTTGCAGCCTGTTCTTCATCAACGTAGCGTGTTTTAATATGCAAAGCTCCGTCCTCGACAGCAATCATATCCTTATGCCAGTATCCGCCGTTACGCACAGCGCCCCAGTGAAGCGTGTTGACATTCTGATTATCATTCCACTTGTTGTGGTCAAGCTCGTTCCCGTCGAACTCGTCACTCCACACAAGCTCATATTTGCTCAGGTCAACTTCCTTGTTTTTCGGATTCATTCCATAGCCTAAATCAATGCGAAAGATTGAAGAAATCACTACTAAAATTGTGATTAAAAAGTTTAAGAATTTCATTGTTATCCCTCCGAATATTTATAGTTAAATTGTATATTATTTTTTCATTTTGTCAAGCTTGTATTTATAGAGCAATTGTGCTATTATTTTTTACAGTTCAATTAAGGAGACGCATTTTAATGCAGACAAAGAAACAACTTCCCGCAGGCAGATTTGTATTTGCAGAGGAAAAAGACTTTCCGCAAATCAAAGCACTGTGGCAGGAAGCATTCAACGATGAAGATGAATATGTTGACGGCTATCTGTCGGAATATTATAATGACCGACGAATATTTCTTTTTAAAAGCGGTGACGAGGTCGTTTCCATGGCATCGCTCTTCCTCGTCGAGCTTGATGATAAACCGGCAATTTATATTTACGCCCTCGCAACAAAAAACGAATACAAAAGCAGGGGAATTGCACGAAAAATTCTTGACATTATTCAGATGATTTTTGAATGCAAACTTATTCTTCAGCCTGAGAAAAACGGCGTTGAAAAATTCTATGAAAAAATCGGATTTTCCTCGCTCGATTCGGACAGGCTTTATTCCGTCTGTGAAAAATTCAATATAACTGATATGACTCTCGGCAGATTTGACGGCTACGAAAGAGCCTACAGAAAGCCATCTGTTAATGACATAAAATTTTCCGAATTAGATGCTGAAAGCATTGATAATACTATATCTTTCTTCAATTTACGCAAAAACAAGGCCTGCGAGTCAACACCTCTTTGTCTCTATCTTTACAGACATATTTACACTCCGCTATACTGTGTGTTTAACGATGCGTGTTTTGTACTATATAAATATAATGGAAAAATTGTCGGAGCAACTCTTCCTTATTGCGATGAAAATATGCTCGTGGAAAATTTTAAAATTCAGGAAAAATATTTCAACGAAATATTAAAAATAAATCATAAAATTTACTCCTGTAATTGTGAGGGGTTTGAGGCTCTGAAAAGCTCAGGTGTGCTCGATAATTATGACGCAGAGGAACATCCGATTTTCAAGGATTACTTATATGACGGTGAATCCATGCGAACGCTATCCGGCAAAAAGCTCTCTAAAAAAAGAAATCTGATTCATCAGTTTGAAAAGAATTATGAGGGCAGGTGGGAGTATTCTGCTTTGACCTTTGACGATAAAAACGAAACACTTGAATTCGTTGAGAAATGGTACAAGGATTACCCGAACAAGGAAGATAAATTTCTGATTGGTGAGCACAAGGGTCTTGTCGATGTAATAAGCCATAAAGAAATGTATGACTTTTTTAAATTCGGTGCAATAAGAATTAACGGTGAAATCAAAGCGATTTCTGTCGGCTCACTCAACAAGCTCGACAACGTAGCAATTATTGACGTTGAAAAAGCAGACCCGAACATTAACGGACTTTATCAGATTATTAATCGTGAATTTTTGTTGCACGAGTTTCCGAAAGTCGATATTGTTAACCGTGAGGATGATGTCGGCGAAGAGAATCTCCGAAAAGCAAAAATGTCATATAACCCGATTGGGTTTGAGCTTAAATATAATATGACACAAAAATAAAAATGTCATTCTGAGCGTAGCGAAGAATCTCAAAACACTGCATAAGAGATTCTTCGTCACTTCGTTCCTCAGAATGACATTTGTTTTAATTATTTATACATCGGTCCGTAAACACCGCAAGCACGATAGTCCTGGCCTTCCTTGTCCATACCGAAGTAATTCCAGTTTGCAGGACGGAAGATTTTCTCTTCAGGAACATTGTGGAGTGATACAGGAATACGAAGCATTGAGCACATTGTAATAAGGTCTGCACCGATATGACCGTATGTAGAAGCACCGTGGTTTGCGCCCCAGTTATTCATGAGGTCATATGCTGACTTGAATGCACCCTTACCGTTGCAGATTGGTGTGAACCATGTGCAAGGCCATGTGTAGTCTGTTCTCTTCCAGAGTGTGTCTGTAACCTCATCAGGAAGAGCAACGTAGTAGCCTTCGCAAATCTGAATTGTAGGACCAACACCCTTAACATAGTTGATACGAATCATTGTAGCAGGCATTTCGTTCTTTGTTACGAAACGTGATGAATATCCGCCGCCACGGAAGTAACCGTTATCAGATGCGCACCAGGTAGTAGCCTTGAGCATCTTATCAACATCTTCGTCAGTAACATCGTACCAAGGCTTCATACAAGCTTCGCCCTTGTCGTTCTTCAACTCGCCGCAGGCATCAAGGCAAGATGCACCTGAGTTGATGAGATGTAAAAATCCGCCTGCTTCCTTTGCGTGACCTTCAAGCTCGTAGCCTGTAACTCTCTTAACTGAGTCTGCACTCCAGTGAGTACGAACGTCAGAGAACATTGACGGCTGATTTGTGAGGAGCTTCTGGAAGAGCATTGAAATACCATTGAGTACATCGTTCTCTGTTGCGAGAATGTATGGTTCACGAACGCCGTCCCAGTCAAATGATGTGTTGAGAAGTGCCTCTGCGAAGTCTGCGTTTGGCCAATGGTCTGTCCACTGACGCTGACCCTGGAAACCTGCAGCAATAGCATTGTGACCTGCCATCTCTTCTTCTCTGCCCTTAGGAAGATTCTTGTTGCCGTTCATCAAATCCTTGATGATGCACATCATCTTAACTGTGAACTCCCAATCCTTTTCCTTCTCTTCGTCTGACTTTCTTACGAAGTCAGGGTTCTTGTCGAAGCCTTCAGGACAATTCTCCTTTGTCCACTTGTAAGCCTTCTGGAATTCTTCTTCATCATAGATGTTTTCTTCCATTCGACGGAGAACTTCAACCTCGTCAACTGACTCAACTCTCATACCGAGATACTCTTCGATGAAATCAGGAATAATTGAAGAACCTGCGATACCCATACAGATTGAACCAATCTGAAGATATGACTTGCCCTTCATTGTTGCAACTGCAACTGCTGAACGAGCAAAGCGAAGGAGCTTTTCTTTAACGTCATCTGTGATATTTTCGGAATCGTCAGCCTCCTGAACCTCACGGCCGTAAATGCCGAAAGCAGGAAGACCCTTCTGTGCATGAGCTGCAAGAACTGATGCAAGATAAACTGCACCCGGACGCTCTGTAGCATTGAAGCCCCATACACCCTTGATTGTCATCGGGTCCATATCCATTGTTTCTGAGCCGTAGCACCAGCAAGGTGTAACTGAAAGAGTGATTGAAACGCCCTCTTTCTTGAACTGCTCAGCACAAGCTGCAGCCTCCGCAACTCGACCGATAGAAGTGTCTGAAATAACAACCTTTACAGGCTCGCCGTTAGAATACTTGAGATTTTCCTCGAAGAGCTTCTTTGCAGCCTTAGCCATGCCCATTGTCTGATCCTCGAGTGACTCTCTAACCTTAAGAGGACCTCTACGAGCATCAATGATAGGACGGATACCGATTACAGGGTATTCGCCCAGATATCTGTTTTCTGCCATATAAAATTCATCCTTTCCTAAATGAATAATTTATTTATTTTCACTTTAAGTCATAGCTTAAAGTTATCAATAACTGATTTGTATCACGCAAACTGCGTTGGTAATTTGAACTTCAGCGACAATCCCGTGAAATAGAAATTGCCGATTTTATAATATCTGATAAATGCGGTTTTACCTCTTACCCAGCCGTCTTCGGAAATTTCGTTTTCGTTATTTATCCACTTTTCTTTTCCGTTTTCGGTCGGTTTTACATTATACATAAGCTGAATGTGTGCATCATCATACCAGAACTCCGCCGCCGTGACTTCGTACTGCTGAACTGAAGTCTGCTTTTTCATATACGATTCTGCAATCTGTCTTGCTGTTGAAGAAGACGGCTTGATGTATGCGGGATTTATCACAAAAAGTGCAAATGCAAGCAAAGCCACAACAAAAGCAACCGCTTTGAGCCATTTTTTCATAGCCATTCACCCTTTCTGTGAGGTTTAACTCCCTCAGTCACTTCGTGACAGCTCCCTCAAGAGGGAGCCTTTTGCGTTCGTTTACTTCTTTATCAATAAATGCACAAACACCGTCAAAATTATTGTCAATATCTGAATTGATAAATCGAATAACCTTTAGTCCAAGACCTTCTAATCTTGCTGTTCTGTCTTTATCATATTCAATCTGTTCAGTTTCATAATGCTGAGCACCGTCAATTTCAATTATAAGCCTTGCCCTGTGACAATAAAAATCTACAATGAAATTATCAATCGGCTTTTGCCTTTGAAATCTGACGGGATATTTACTCAAAAAATCATACCACAAATGTTGTTCCTGCTTTGTCGCATTTTTTCGTAGCGTTTTTGCAAGTTTAACATTATTATTTGAATATTTCAATGGCATAATACTCACCGTTAGCAGTATTTAATCAGCCTCCCTCTTGAGGGAGGTGGCTTTGACGAAGTCAAAGACGGAGGGAGTAACACTTATTTCGCAATCTTTACGAAAATTCTATATGCCTCTTCCCAGGCGTCAACATTCTGCGGTTCGTACGTTTTAAGCTCGGAAGAATTTGCAACAATTCTTCTTGCACCGCTTATGTTTTCGATTGAATTATCGCTCATTAGCTGAACTGCAACATTACCCATAACAGTAGCTTCAATAGGTCCTGCCTTAACCGTGCGGTCGCAGGAATTTGCCGTCATCTGACAAAGCAAACCGTCCTTTGTTCCACCGCCGATAACGTGAATAACAGGGTAGTCCTTTTGTGTACATTCACGGAGCTTCTCGAATGTGAGCTTATACTTCATTGCCAGACTTTCGTAAATGCAACGCATAATCTCGCCGACTGTCTGCGGAACATACTGACCCGTCTTTTTGCAGAACTCCTGTACTCTCTGCGGAATATTTCCGTGAGGTACAAATTCAGGCGCATCGGGGTCAATAAAGCACTTAAACGGCTCTGTTGCAAGTGCAAACTTTTCAAGGTCAGCATAGGAATAATCCTCACCCTGTCTTTGCCACTGTCTGCGGCTTTCCTGAATGAGCCAGAGTCCGATAATATTTTTAAGGAAGCCTGTTGAATCATCAAATCCACCCTCATTAGTGATATTGATGTTCATTGAGGTTTCGTTTACGATTGGTTTATCAAGCTCGGTGCCGAAAAGACTCCACGTACCGCTTGAAAGGAATGCAAAATTGCCGTCCTCGCACGGAACTGAAGTGATTGCAGACTGTGTATCGTGTCCGCAAACCGAAATTACGGGAACAGGCTCAACGCCGCATTCCTCGCAAACCTCCTTTGAAAGCACACCGAGAACCGTACCCGGTTTTACGAGCGGAGCGAAAATATCTTCGCTGATGCCGAATGCATCAAGAATATCCTTTGACCACGATTTTGTCTGAAGGTCAATGAGCTGTGAGGTTGATGCGATTGAATATTCCGCACACATCTTACCTGTGAGCATATATGCGAACAAATCGGGCATAAAGAGCATTTTATCAGCTCTGTCAAGCATCCACGGTCTGTATTTTCTGAGTGAAATGAGCTGGAAAAGTGTGTTCAGCTCCATGAACTGAATACCTGTGATTCCGTAGAGCTTTTCCTTCGGCATTGTCCTGAATGCCTCGTCAACAAGACCGACTGTTCTTGCATCACGATAGTGAATCGGATTTTCCATGAGCTTGCCTTCCTTGTCAATAAGACCGAAGTCAACACCCCATGTGTCAATACCGATAGAATCAAATCCGCCCGCCATACGAGCTTTTATTATACCCTGCTTTATTTCGTGGAAAAGTCGGAGTACATCCCAGTAAACCGTTCCACCAACAGAAACAGGGTCGTTTGAAAAGCGGTGAACCTCCTCGAGTGTGATTTTCTCACCATCGAAGCATCCGATAATAGCTCGTCCGCTTGAAGCACCGAAATCAAAGGCTAAAACTCGTTTAGTCATTTATTACAACACCCTTTTGAAGAATAATATTTGCATAAATTGCGGTTTCGCCCGTTGCAACGATTGCAAAAGCATTCTTTGCCTTATCATAGAAATCGAATCTCTCTACAAGACCGATGCCCTTGTCGCCCTCGTTCTTCTTGACGATTTCCTCATAGGTTGCCCAGATTTCGGGACGATTGTCGGGGTCACCGTTATCCATAAGTGAAACAGGGTTCTCAACATATGTATCAAGCGGCATGAGCTTGAGAATTGCATCAAGAATCTCGGGAACACCGTGTCCGTCAAGACGGATTAAACGCTTTGCATTTGTAGCGGCAGGAAAATTGCCGTCACCGATTACGATATAGTCACCGTGTCCCATCTCCATAAGAGTTTTCAGAAGCTCCGGTGAAAGAATTGAAGGTATGTTTTTAAGCATACTATTGCCTCCTATTATAATAAATCATCTTATTATACTATACAATTAAATAAAAATAAAGGGAAATACTTGAAAAAGTTGTATAAATTTGTTTTAATATTTTTGTAAAAGAGGTGTTTTTATGTTCGGGAAAGTAAATAGTGTCGGAATATACGGTCTTGATGTGTTCGACATTAAGGTTGAGGCGGATATTTCCTCGGGATTGCCGAGATTTGATATTGTAGGTCTGCCCGATTCAGCCGTCAGCGAATCAAGAGAACGTGTACGTTCCGCTATGAAAAATACAGGCTTTGAATTCCCTGTCAGCAGAATTACGGTAAATCTTGCCCCTGCCGACCGCAGGAAGGAAGGTCCCATATATGACCTTGCAATTATGATTGCACTTCTGCAATCTTCCGAGCAGATTAATATTAAGCTCGACGATTTTGCATTTTTGGGTGAGCTTTCGCTTGATGGTAAAATCCGCAGAATAAACGGTGTTCTGCCTATGGTTATCGGTGCAATGCAATCGGGAATCAAGGGAATTTTCGTGCCTGCCGACAATGCGAACGAGGGTGCGGTTGTTGACGGAATCGATGTTTATCCGGCAGAGTCCGTTTTGCAGGTGCTTGACCACCTCAAAGGAATTGCAAAAATCGCTCCTGCAAGGGCACAGGCAAATGAAGAAATTGACGAGCTTGATTATATGCCCGATTTTTCCGATGTAAAGGGTCAGTTTGAAGCCAAGAGGGCACTTGAGGTTGCTGTTGCAGGCGGTCATAACTGCCTGCTTATCGGTGCTCCGGGTACAGGAAAATCAATGCTTGCGAAAAGAATACCGTCAATTATGCCGTCAATGACCTTTGAAGAAAGTCTTGAAACAACAAAAATTTATTCGGTCGCAGGCGAGCTGAAAAAGCAATCAAGGCTCATAACAAAACGACCGTTCCGCTCACCTCATCATACGGTTTCAGCTGTGGGACTTTCAGGCGGCGGAGTTATCCCGAAGCCGGGTGAATTGTCGCTTTCTCACAACGGAGTATTATTCCTTGACGAGCTTCCCGAATTCTCACGTCAGTCAATGGAGATTATGCGACAACCGCTTGAGGATGGTGTCATCTCAATTTCAAGAGTTTCGGGTACATCCGTTTATCCGTGTTCCGTAATGCTTGTCTGTGCAATGAACCCCTGTCCGTGCGGTTATTTCGGTCATCCGACAAGAGAATGCACCTGCCGACCCGGTGCGGCACAGAAATATCTTTCAAAGGTCAGCGGTCCGTTGCTTGACCGAATTGACATTCACATTGAGGTTCCGCCCGTTGACTTTGAAAAGCTCTCCGACGAGCACAAGGGCGAAAGCTCCGCAGAAATCCGCAAACGTGTTGAAGCCGCACGCAAAATTCAGCAGGAAAGACTCAGAAATACAAGTGCAAACTGTAACGCACAGATGTCACCGTCAATGACAAGAGATTTCTGCCGTACAAGTGACGGTGCAATGAAGCTCCTGCAAACTGCATTTGACAAGCTCGGACTTTCTGCAAGAGCATATGATAAAATTCTTCGTGTTGCACGCACGATTGCCGACCTCGACAATTCCGAAATCATTGAAGCAACACATATCGCAGAAGCAATTCAGTACCGTTCGCTCGACAGAAAATTCTGGTCAAAATAAAAAGAAAGCGAGATAGTCTTTATGAAAACAAAAAGAATTATTGCAATATTATTGTGCCTGACACTGGTTATTCTCTCGGGCTGTTCAGCTAACAGTAACAATGCTGACAGCACAGTAACCGCAACATCTACAGCTGAACGAAACGAGGACGGCTATACTCTTGAGCAGGTTGTTATCCTCAGCCGTCATAACATCCGTTCTCCTCTTTCCGATGAGGGCTCAACCCTCGCTCAGGTCACAACACATGATTGGTTCGACTGGACCTCTGGCAAGAGTGAGTTGTCCCTGCGTGGCGGTGTTCTCGAAACCGAAATGGGTCAGTATTTCAGAAAATATCTCGTCAGCAAGGGTCTTATGACAGAGAACTGGCAGCCGAATGACGAGGAAGTCAGAATTTACGCAAACTCCATGCAGAGAACAATCGCAACCGCAAATTATTTTAAATCCGGATTTTTACCTGTTTCAGACATCGAAACGGAATATCACTATGATGTCGGAACAATGGACCCTGTTTTCAGTTCAAATTTCCTTATAATGAATGACAGCTTTAAGAATCAGGCATTGCAGGAAATTGCACAGCTCGGCGGAGAAAAAGGACTTTCGGGAATAACCGAAAATCTGAAGGAAAATTACACTCTCTTAGAAAATGTTCTTGATTTCAAGAACTCCGACTATGCAAAGGAAAATAAAATAACCTCCTTCGATACAGAAGCTCCCGACATCCGTTTTGAATTAAACAAAGAACCGTATATCGTCGGCACGCTTGATCTGACCGCCTCAATTGCCGATGCACTTGTATTGCAGTATTACGAAGAAAACGGCTCAACCGATGCCTCATTCGGAAAGGAACTGACGGCAGACCAATGGAAGCAGCTTGCCGAAATCAGCGATATGTATGAGGAAACCATTTTCGGCACCTATTCCATATCCGTCAACGTAGCTCACCCGATGCTCAGTGAGCTGAAAAATGAGCTTTCCGCAAAAAACAGAAAGGTTTCATATCTGTGCGGTCATGACGTAAACATCCTTGCAACCCTGACCGCTATGAATGCTTCGGATTATGTTCTTCCGGGAGCAATTTCAAAGGATACTCCTATCGGATGTAAGCTCGTCATTCAGAAGTGGAAAAACGCTGAGGGTGACAGCTTTGCTACGGTTGACATGGTTTATCAGAGCGTTGACCAGCTTCAGAAGCATACAATGCTCGACCTGAACACGCCGCCGATGATTTATTCATTGTCCTTTGAAAATATGCAGAAAAATGATGACGGATTTTACAGCTACGACGATATTGCACAACGACTTGACACCGCAATAGCCGCATTTGATAAGCTGCCGAAATAAATAAAATTATTTTCGCAAATTCAAAAATTTTGCTTGACATCCTTTTAAAATACTGTTAAACTATTTAGGCTATGAAATTATGTACATAGCATCCTTACCACGAAAGTGGTCAAAAGTCCAGAAGGAGGTGCTTTTAAATGGCAGTAGGTAACTATGAAGCAATGCTCGTTTTCTCAGTTAAGGAAAGTGAAGACGCAGCTAAGGCTTTGGCTGAGAAGTTCAAGGCTCTCATGGAGAAGAACGGCACTGTTGAAAGCGTTGATGAGTGGGGCAAGCGCAAGCTCGCTTATGCTATCAACTACGAAACAGAAGGCTACTATGTTCTTTTCAACTTTGCAAGTGAGCCTGAGTTCCCTGCAGAGCTTGACCGTGTGCTCAACATCACAGACGGCGTGCTTCGTTCACTTATCATTAAGAAATAAGGAGGACGCGACATGATTAACAATGTTGTTTTGATGGGTAGACTTGTCGCAACTCCTGAGTTGCGTAAAACCCAGACAGACCTTTCCGTAACTTCATTCACAATCGCTGTTGACCGTGCTTTTGTAAGAGCAGGTGAGCAGAGACAGGCTGATTTCATCAACTGCGTTGCATGGCGTCAGACAGCTGATTTTATCTCAAGATATTTTCAGAAGGGCTCAATGATTGCTGTTACAGGTTCAATTCAGACCCGTAACTATGAAGATAAAAACGGAAACAAGCGTACCGCAGTAGAGGTTCTTGTCGATCAGGCAAGCTTCTGTGGTTCGAAGGCTGAGTCAGGCACCGGCAACGGTGGTTATTCAGCTCCTGTTCCACCTGCAGCTCCGTCATTCGCTACCGGTTCAGATGGCGACTTTGAGGAGATTACAGGTGACGATGAATTACCGTTCTAAGGTGATTCGTTTAAATTAAAACGGAGGTATTTACAATGGCTTATGATAAGAACAACGGCCGTCCTAACAGAAAAGGCCGTAAAAAGGTTTGCTCATTCTGCGTTGATAATGTTGAAACAATCGACTACAAGGATGTAAACAAGCTCAATAAGTACACTTCAGAAAGATCAAAGATTCTTCCTCGTCGTGTTACAGGTACTTGTGCAAAGCATCAGAGAGAGCTCACAACAGCTATCAAGCGTGCTCGTCACGTAGCTCTTATGGCTTACACATCAGACTAATCTATAAATAATTAAAGGCATTCCGTTGTGGAATGCCTTTTTTATTTTGCCAGAAGATATTTAATTGCCATAATATAACCATCAAAGCCGTAGCCTGCATAGGTTTTTTCCGCATACATACCGACGTATGATGTTTTACGAAAATCCTCACGTGAATTAATGTCCGAAATGTGAACCTCGACCGTCGGAATTCCGACCGCCTTAAGTGCATCAAGAATTGCAACGCTCGTGTGCGTATATGCCGCAGGATTAATCACAATTCCGTCGTATTTTTTGAAGTAAGCATCCTGAATTTTATCAACAATATCGCCCTCGTGATTCGATTGAAAAAGCTCAACCTCTGCATTTAACTTTTCGGCTTCACCGATAATCATATCGCATAAATCTTTATATGTTTTTCTGCCGTATATTTCAGGCTCGCGGATGCCGAGCATATTAATATTCGGCCCGTTAATTACAAGGATACGCATTTTACCACCCTCTCGGCTATTTCTTTCGGATAATCGTTGACATCAATTATATAGTCCGCAAGCTGTTCGTATATTTCCTTTCGCTCCTCAAACAGCTTTTGCACCGTTTCATAATCCTTTGACAGCGGTCTGTTTTTCAGCGAAAGCTTTGACAAATCCTTTCGGAGATAAATAACAGTTGCATTTTGTGCGAGCGAATCACGATTTGATTTTCTCATCACCGCACCACCACCGGTCGCAATAATCTGTCCAAGATTTTTACCGATGCTTTCGCATATTTTTTCTTCAAGATTTCTGAAAAATTCTTCACCGTTTTCGTCAAAAATTTCGGGTATTTTTTTGCCGTAATTCTTTTCAATTTCTTCATCGGTATCAACGAAATTTTTTCGGAGAATTTTTGCAATTTCTTTACCGGTTGTTGTCTTTCCGCAACCCGGCATTCCTATCAGAACGATATTACGTTGTTCAGCTGTCAGCTTATTATAAACATCATCAATAATGCTGTAATCTAATTTTTTGTTGAAGAAAATCTCTGCCGAGCGAAGCCCCTGTGCAACGAGCATATAAAGACCGTTAATGCACGGAATACCAAGGCTTTGGGCATCAATCAGCAGCTTCGTTTTTAACGGATTATAGATTAAATCAAGCACACATTCCACGTTATTAAAGTCCGATAAATCAATCGGACTTTTTCCGTTTTCGGGAAACATTCCGACGGGAGTGGTGTTAATTATTATCTGAGCATCATAATTTTTTGAAATATTTTCATAGTTATTTTCGCCGCTTCTGCTGACGATAATTATCTCTTTTGCCCGATGCTTTTTCGCCGCGGTTATTACTGTTTTACATGCTCCTCCGCTGCCTAAAATCAGAACCTTTTTCTCACAGAAATCCGCACCGATTTTTTCGCACATATATTCAAATCCGAACAGGTCTGTGTTGTATCCGTATAGCTTGTTGTTTTTGCGGACAACAGTATTCACGCTTCCGATTTCCTTTGCCGTTTCTGACAAAATATCACACCGGTTGAATGCTTCGATTTTATACGGAATTGTAACATTGAATGCCGATAAGTTTTCATCAGCAAAGAATTCATCAAGCTCCTCAGGCTCCCTGCAAAACAACGAATAATCATAATCACCGAAAAAAGAATGAATCTGCGGAGAAAGACTGTGACCTAATTTTCTGCCGAGTAAACCGTACATAATCAGTCCTCCCCGTTGAGCTTTTTCTGATATAATCGGCTGACCTTAAAAATCGTTTTATACAATATTTTTGTGTAATCCGTAAATTCCCCGTCAACCTCCGAGGATATTTTTTCGATTATTTCCTGCTCACGTTTTTCATCATAAACAGGCAGATTATTTTCTCTTTTATACTGTGCAATTTCAGCGGACATTTTCATTCTCTCTTCAAACAGCTTTACAAGCTCGTCATCAATTTTATCAATTGATTCTCTTGCTTTTAAAATATCCACCGCTAACACCTCACATAAGATTTATTATTGCAACAGCCGCAGCCGCCTCAACACACGGCACAGCACGCGGAACTATGCACGGGTCATGTCTGCCGGCAATACTGAGCTTTTCATTTGATTTTGTTTCAAGACTCACGCTATCCTGCTCAAGTGCAATCGACGGAGTCGGCTTAACTGCAACACGGAAAATTATCGGCATTCCCGAAGAAATTCCGCCGAGAATTCCGCCGTGATTATTTGTTTTTGTTTTAATTTTTCCCTCTCGGATTTCAAATGAATCATTATTCTGACTTCCCGTCAGCCCGGCACAAGTGAAGCCGTTACCGAACTCAATTCCTTTTATCGCAGGAATTGCGAATACAACCTTGCTGATTTCGTTCTCAACTCCGTCGAACATCGGCTCACCGATTCCCGCAGGAAGTCCGAGTACCGCACATTCAATAACACCGCCGACCGAGTCGAGATTTTTTCTTGCATTTTCAATGCGTTCAAGCATAGCTTTTTCAATAGAATTATCAAGGACTGTCAAATCGTTTTTACGTGCACTTTCAAAATCACTTTTTGTGACATTTACTTCATCGAATTTTTTATCATTTACATCGGCAATTTTCTGAATATGTGCACCGACAAAAATATTTTTTTCTTCAAGAATCTGCATCGCAACCGCACCTGCAAAACAAAGCGGAGCTGTCATTCTTCCCGAAAAATTACCACCGCCCCGAATATCGTTAAATCCGTTGTGCTTCATGTATGCTGAAAAATCTGCGTGTGACGGTCGTGGAATTTTCTTTAAATTATCATAGTCAGAGGAATGCCGATTACTGTTATGAATCAAGGCACAAATAGGAGCTCCGCAGGTGACACCGTCAACAAGTCCCGAAACGATTTCGGGATTATCAGCTTCCTTTCTCGGTGTTGAAAATTTATTCTGCCCGGGTGCTCTGCGTGAAAGAAAGTCGCAGATTTTTTCAATATCGAGCCTGATTCCCGCAGGTATTCCGTCAATAACCACTCCGATTGCGTCGGAATGAGATTGACCGAAAATTGTAATCTTGAATTTTTCTCCGTAGCTACATGACATCAGACTTGCCTCCAAGCATTTTATATTCTTCAAAAAAAGCGGGATAGGATTTGTTTACCGCTTGAGCATCTTTTATTATTACCGGTTTTTCACAGAACTGTGCGGCAATTGCGGCTGACATTACGATACGATGGTCGTTGAATGAATCAACTGTTCCGCCGATAATTTTTCCGTTTCCGCGGATAATTATTTCATCCTGCTTCTCTTCGGCATCGACACCGAGATTTTTCAGCATTTCAACGGTGGAATGTATTCTGTCGCTTTCCTTTAAACGAAGTCTGCCTGCATTATATATCCTCGTTGTCTGTGTTTTTGCTGCACTCAGAACGGAAATTATCGGCACAAGGTCGGGTATGTTTTTCGCATCGATTTCCGTCGGATTTTCTTTTATTATTTCAATTATTTTTTTATCACCCTGCAAGGAGCCTTCGCAAAGTCCATGAACCTCAATTCCCGAAGCAAGCCAGAAAGCAGCATTAGACCAGTCACCTTCTGCGATAAAATTCCCTGCGTGGAGCTGAGATTTTTTTATTGAAAATTCGTTGGATTTTTTTGTAATTTTCACACCGAATTTTTCTAAAATTTCAAGCGTTAAATTTATATAATTTTCCGACTCAATCTGCGTTGTTATTTTAAGAGAGCTTTCTCCGTCGCAGAGCGGTAATGCAAGCAAAAGTCCCGTAATGAACTGTGAGCTTATATTGCCGCCAATCGAGTATTCTCCGCTTTGAAGCTGACCGCAGATTTCAACGGGCGCTTTTGATATCACATCAACACCGTGCTTTGACATTTCGTCCAGAAGTGGCTCTGCAGGGCGGTTTGTAAGGCTTCCTCTTGTTACAAATTTTGTTCTTACACCGAGTGCCGCCGCCACAGGCAATAAAAATCGCAAGGTCGAGCCGCTCTCGTTACAATCGAGAGTTGCACTCTTCGGCACATTTTTTATCGGCTCAACCATGATACATTTTTCATTATATTTTATCTTAGCTCCGAGGGAATTCAGACATCCGATTGTTGCGAGAATATCGTCACAAATTCCGTTAAAAAATATCTCACTTTTTTTGTCGGAAAGTGCGGCACAAATCAGCAATCTGTGAAGCTCTGATTTCGATGACGGAGCAATAATTTTTCCACTTAATTTTCTCGGTGTGATTTTAATATCCATCAGCCGAGCATCCTTTCAAATTCGGAAAGTGTGACCTGCATCAATTTGCATTCACCGATTTTTTTCGGAATAATTATTGTGATTTTTTCTCCCGAGCATTTTTTATCATTCACCGTTGCGTGGAAGATTTCTTTTGTCGAATAAGGACATCCTATCGGCAAATTATTTTCGAGCAAAGCATCAATAATGTCGTTACAGCAATTATCTTCGCTAAGTCCGTTTTTGTTCGCCATATCTGATATGATAACCATACCGACAGCAACGGCACTTCCATGCGAAAATTTAAAATCGCTGATTTTTTCAATTGCGTGTGCAATTGTATGACCGAAGTTAAGAAGTTGACGCTTTCCGTGGTCAAATTCATCCGAGCAGACAATATCTCTTTTAATCGTAACACAACGCGTAATTATTTTTTCAATATTTCTTTCGGGATTTCCCTGTGCCGTCAAATCGAAAAGCTCCTTGTCGGCAATCACTCCATATTTGATAACCTCCGCCATTCCGTCATTAAAATACGGACGAGGCAGGGTTGAAAGCATTTTCGTATCGCACAAAACAAGTTCGGGCTGATTGAATACACCTGCAAGATTTTTACCTGCTTTTAAGTTGACAGCGGTTTTTCCTCCGACCGAGGAATCAACCATTGCAAGCAGAGTTGTCGGCATCTGAACGAGGTGCATACCTCTCATATACAATGCCGCCGCAAGTCCTGTTATGTCACCTGTAACACCGCCGCCGAGAGCAACAAGAACATCATCTCTTGTGAAATGCTTCTGTGCCAGATATTCAAGTATTTCAAATAAAACCTCCGGATTTTTTGAGCCTTCTCCGTGCTCAAAAACAAAACTGCTGTTCTTAATGCCGTACTGCTCAAGATTTCTGCGGACAGTCTGCATATGAAGACGTGCAACCGTGCTGTCAGACACAACACACACAGTCGCACCGGGGAACATTTCATTTATTTTCTTTCCCAGCAGCGCAACAGTATCCACGCCGATAATAACATCATAATTTTTTGAAGCATTAACCTTTACAGTTTCCATAACTATCCTGCCTTTATCTGGTATTCAGCACTTTTCTGATTTCCTCGGCTTTTTTCACAATACCTGCAAACTCTGACGGTGAAATTGCCTGCGGTCCGTCACAAAGTGCGTGTGACGGATTGTTGTGAACCTCTGTCATAAGTCCGTCTGCTCCTGCGGCAACTGCCGCAAGCGACAAAGGCTTTACCAATTTTGAAATTCCCGCCGCATGGCTCGGGTCGGCAATAACGGGGAGATGTGTTTTTTCCTTCAAAAGTGCAATTGCGGAAATATCCATCGTATTTCTTGTGTACGGCTCAAAGGTTCTTATACCTCTTTCGCAAAGTATAATTCTGCCGTTTCCGCCTGCCATTATATATTCTGCGCTCATAAGAAGCTCCTGCATTGTATTTGCAAGACCTCTTTTGAGAAGAATCGGCTTATCTGTATGACCAAGCTCCTTGAGAAGCTCGAAATTCTGCATATTTCTCGCCCCGACCTGAATAACATCAACATCCCGAAACAAATCAATGTGCGACAAATCCATGATTTCCGAAACAATCGGCATACCTGTCTGCTTTTTTGCTTCCTTAAGAAGCTCCAGTCCCTCTGCCCTCATTCCCTGGAAGGAATACGGAGAGGTTCTCGGCTTAAATGCGCCTCCGCGGAGCATAGCCGCTCCTGCGTTTTTTACATCCTTTGCGATTGAACAAATCTGCTCAGCGGATTCAACCGAGCAAGGTCCTGCAATAAACTGAAAATTTCCGCCGCCTATTTTATATCCGTTGACCTCAACAACAGTATCATTCGGGTGGAGCTTTCTTCCCACACTCTTAAAAGGCTCGGTAATTCTTGTCACGTGCTCAACGAAATCAAGACTGCTGATAATGTCCATATCCACGTGACTTGTATCACCGATAAGACAAAGCACGGTTTCAAACTCACCATCATTTCTGCTGACCTCAAGTCCGATAGACCTGAGCCATTCGGTAAGCTCGGAAATTCTTGCTTCGTCGGTGTTCTTTTTAAGCACAACAACCATTGCAATTCCTCCAAAAATATAAAAAGCCTCACAGTAAATTTTACTGTGAAGCGACTACTCATTGAGAGATTTACAGCAAAACCCACAAACTATTATGTAGCTGTAAACTAACGTTTTTCCATTAATTTATGTCCTTTTAAACTCGTGAAGATTATAACATCGGGTATGAATTATGTCAAGCAAAACAGAGAAAATAATTAAAAGGAAAAAGCAGACACCTGGAGATGTCTGCTTTGTAATTAATCAAGCTGATTATGCAGCAAAGAACTGAGCTAAGAAATCCTTAACCATAGTGATAACGTCTGCTGCTTCGCCCTCGTTAAAGTATGCGAGAATCTGCTGAACAAAATCCAAGATAACCTGCATGTCAAGAATCCTCCTTTTTAGATTTTGCGACTTACTTCATCGCAATTTCATTTTAGCATCAAATACAAATATTGTCAACATTCATCGTATAAAAATCTGCAATATTCCTTGACCTGATTCACAAAAATTGTTATTATATTATTTGTAGAAATTTTCGATGAGGTGACATTATGATTAAGATAGCTCCATCCGTTCTTTCATGCGACTTTTCCAAAATCGGAGAGGAAGTAAAAAGCATCGACGAATGCGGTGCAGACTGGATTCATATTGATGTTATGGATGGTCATTTTGTACCGAATCTTACCTTCGGCGCACCTGTTGTAAAATGCTTTCGCAAATGTACCGACAAGGTCTTTGACTGCCATCTTATGATAAGCAATCCGCTGGAATACGTTGAGGATTTTGTCAAGGCCGGTGCGGATATAATCAATTTTCACGTTGAATGTGATTCACCGATTGATGCCACTCTTGATAAAATCAGGTCACTCGGTTGCAAAACAGGTCTTGCCGTTAAACCTAACACTCCTGTTGAGGCTGTTTTCGATTATCTCGAAAAGCTCGATTTGATTCTTATTATGACGGTCGAGCCCGGCTTCGGCGGTCAGAAATTTATGGATATGTCCGATAAAATAAAGGCGCTCAGAGCTGAATGTAAAAAAAGAGGGCTTTGTCCCGACATTCAGGTTGACGGAGGAATTTCCCCGGCCACTGCACCTGTTGTTGTTAACGCAGGCGCAAATGTTCTGGTGGCAGGCAGTGCGGTTTTCGGCGCAGAAGACAGAAAAAAAGCCATTGCAGATTTAAGAAGCTGACAGCTCCCTCCAATGCTCGTGCGTTGAGGAAATGCTGACATAATCTCTGCCGATTCGCTTTGCGTATTCGTTCAGTGCATGCTCTGTTTTTTCAGCATAATCGTTTGAAATTTCAATGCGATATTTTTCATCCTTTGAAAAAAGTCTGATGGTGCTGTTATTAAACTGAGCCACTGATAAAAAATCAAGATAATCATCTACATTTTTAAATTCATAAATACAGGTTGAGTTTTTTCTCGCTTTTTTCGTGCCGATATTTTCGATTTTAGTCCCTGCAGGCACTGTGAACATCAGAATACATCCGCCCTCAGTATCGGGTGCGGCTTCGATAACCAGGTTCCCCGAAGGGTCAACATCACGACCTGTGTCCTGTCGGACTGTGTCAAGAATTGTCCATATAACACGACGGGTTTCAATGTTTGAATAATCCATCTCATCATATGTAATATCTAAGTTCACCATATCGTCACAGCTTAAGCGGACAATAAATTTATTTTTACTTATAGGCTGAATGTTCATCGAAGCATCTCCCTTTCAATCGATACAGTTACAGTATAGTATCGGGTATTAAAGTTATCAACCATCAAATAATGGTAATCAGTATATTATATGTTCAATGCGGTAAAAAGGAGCATAATTATGGAAGACAATCAAAAATATAATAAACGCCGCAGAAGCTACACGGAATTCCGTACCTCGTACAGCGACAACAAGGATTATTTTATCAGCACCGACAGAAAAAGCTCGTGGATGCCGATTGTCAAGTACATCATTATTGCCGTTTCGGTTATTGTTTTCGTTCTTGCAGGCTTTTTGATTACAGATGCTCTTTTAAACATCTCAGAGGCTCCGTATGAGCACGAAAAACCAACCGTCGCTGAGGACGAAACCTACATCGACGAAAAATATTTTGATAATATTGTCACTGTACCTGCTGAGAAAGCAACCGACAATAACAATAATTCAGTGGAGTAAGAAATGCACATCCCTTACAATTCGAGATTTGAATATCATAAAAGTATTTTCGGTGCTGTCAGGACAGGTCAGACTGTCGTTTTCAGAATTGTTTTACCGAGAAATTACCAATGCAACGCTGCCCGTTTTCTTGTAAAAAAAGACGGGTGCGACTATTTGTATATCAATATGCAATGGGATTGTATGCAGGGTGATTACGAGGAATGGTGGAAGGCTGAGTTCACTCCGGTTGATGCCGACCTTTACGAATATCATTTTGAATACGATACGCCATGGGGGACGAGCAGAGTTTTTCATATCGGTGACGGTGTTGCATCAATTCAGCAAAACGGCGACGACTGGCAGATGACAGTTTACGACAACAATTTTAAAACTCCCGAATGGCTCAAGGGCGGTATTATTTATCAGATTTTCCCCGACCGCTTTGCAATGTCGGGCGAAAAAAAAGAAAATGTTCCCACTGACCGAATTAAAAGAACCGATTATGACGGTGAGCCGTACTGGCGGCCCGATGAAAACGGTAAAGTCCGAAACAATGACTATTTCTGCGGTGACTTAAAAGGAATTGAACAAAAGCTCGGTTATCTTAAAAAGCTCGGTGTTACCTGCATTTATCTCAATCCGATTTTTGAAGCACAGAGCAATCACCGATACGATACCGCAGATTATGAGAAAATCGATTCTCTCTTAGGCACTGAAAAGGATTTCAGCGAGCTTTGTCAAAGTGCCGACAAGCTCGATATAAAAATCATATTAGACGGTGTTTTCAGCCACACGGGTGATGACAGCAAATATTTTAACAGATACAACCGATATGACACCCTCGGTGCATATCAATCCACCGATTCTCCGTTTTACAGCTGGTACAAATTCACGAAATGGCCCGACAAATACGAAAGCTGGTGGGGAATTAAAATTCTGCCCGAGGTTATTGAGGAAACTCCGTCATTCATTGAATACATCGCAGGTAAAAACGGAATTGCACAGAAATGGCTCCGACTCGGTGCGTCGGGCTGGCGACTTGATGTTGCGGATGAGCTTCCCGACGAATTCCTTGATAAATTCCGTATAGCGGTAAAAGAAGAAAAACCGGATGCCCTTGTACTCGGCGAGGTATGGGAGGATGCATCCAACAAATTCAGCTACAACAAACGAAGGAAATATCTTCTCGGTGAACAGCTTGACAGTGTAATGAATTATCCGTTTGCCGATGCAGTGCTCGATTTCGTAAGAAACGCAAATGCAGAAAAATTTCACTCAGGCATTATGACAATCGTTGAGAATTATCCGAAGGAAGTCCTCGACGTTTTAATGAATCATATTTCAACCCACGATACAATGCGTGCAATAACCGCACTTGCAGGTGAAAGCTGTGAGTATCGTGACAGATTATGGCAGAGCACACATTCATTGAATTCCGAACAATACAGGCTCGGAGTTACTCTCATAAAATGTGCGTCCGCCCTGCAGTTCACCTTACCGGGTGTGCCGAGTATTTATTACGGCGATGAAGCAGGTATGCAGGGCTACAAGGACCCGTTTAACCGCTGCTGCTATCCATGGGGAAAGGAAAACACCGAGCTTGTTAACTGGTTTGAAAAGCTCGGCAAAATTCGTACGGAAAATAAAGTTTTTGCGAAAGGCAACTTCCGCATTATTTCAAGTGTCGCAGGATGTGTTGCATTCACACGAAGCGATGAAGCAGGCAGAATTCTTGTAATCTGCAATTCAAACAACCATCCTATAACCTATGGTGTCCCGTGTGAATGGAGCGGTGCTGAGGACTTGCTCGGCAACTGTACTGTTAACGGCACAATGGTTGACATTGCAGAAAAATCTACCGTGATTCTCAAAAAACAATAAATTAAGAGCGTGATAAAATGGCATTCAGAAATCATAAATTTAAAACAAGTAAGGAAGACAAAAAAGGGGACCTTTTACGATTTGTATTAGCCTTCATTGCATTTGCAATTGTTTTCGGTTCAGTTTCTTTGGTGGTAATTCTTAAAAATAACGACGTTTCTCTTCGTGACATATTCGCAAAGGAAACCACAACGCAGAGTGTTGAGGGCGAAACCGAGCTTCCGAGCGGACTTGATGTTCAGATAAGCGGTCAGCAAAATTTCCTTTTCTATTGTACCAACGAGGAGAAAACCGAATTCTATTTTCTTGAGGTCGTGACGGCAGATATGGACAATCAGACCTTCAAGGTCTACCCGATTAATCCCGATGGCAAGGACAGCAACGGACAGAAATACATTGACATTCTTGCTAAAAACGGATATCAGTCTTTACTCGATGCTGTTTCCGAAAAAACAGGAATGACAATCGAAAAATATGCAGGCTCAAACGTCAATACCTTTGCACTTGCAATCAACTATATGGACGGACTCGAATATGACGTGCCCGAAAGAATCGAATATCGTACCGACGATTACACTCTTATTCTTGCAAAGGGCAAGCAGACTATCAAGGGTGAAACTCTTATAAAATTCTACCGCTATTGCAAAACTCTCGGTACGGACGGACTTCGTCAGCAGGGACTTATTACCTGCAAAATGCTTGACTATTTTATCAGCGAAGACAACACCGTAAAGGGTACTGCTATTTTCAAAAAATTACTCTCTAAAATTAATTCCGACAGTAACATTTCCTATGTCGATGCAGTTTCTTCCATGCCGGTGCTTCAGGCTTTGAGCACCTCGGAGGACAGAACCGATTCCATGGTTTACATCATTGACGAAAACATTAACTGAGGTGAAAACAATGGCAGAAAAACCAATCCGAGGCTCTCAGCCTCAACCCGACCACATTTTTATCAGCATTGCCGGCAACCCCGAAACAACAATGAATGTTACGTGGAGAACAAGCGTTGACGTTACAAGCGGATACGTGCTTTATCACAAGGAGAATTCTTCGGAGGTTCTTCGCACACAGGCAACCACCGATGTTTTTAAAAGTGACATTGACATCAGCAATATGTTCTGGGTGCATCTGACCGACCTTGAGCCTGATACAAAATATTACTACACCTGCGGTAATGATAATTACAGAAGTGAGGAATTCATCTTTACAACCTCACCGAAAAATCTTGATAAATTCAAATTTATCTGCATTGCCGACCCGCAGAAGGGTTCACCGTTTGAGTGTCCGGACTATTCACATCTCACGGAAATTCTCAAGGGTGTTTTAAAAGACAATCCCGACACAAGATTTATTCTTTCTGCAGGTGACACAACCGATTGCGGTCAGCACGAGGTTCAATGGAACGGTGCTTTCAGCGGAATGAAAGGAATTTGCGAAAGTGTTCCGTATATGCTCGCTGTCGGCAACCACGATAACCGTGGCTTCAAGGATTACAAAAACGGTATCGGCCGTTATTATGCAGAGCCTGCCGAGTTTTTCAACAAGCAGTTCAAAGGCTCATATGCATACAACGGTCCCGAAAACTGGAAAACCGAGAACTATTCCTTCGACTACGGCAATGCACATTTTTCAATGATTGGCATCAACGGTCCGGAGGACGTAAATGAATGGATGATTGACGACCTCTCAAAAACAGACAAGACGTGGAAAATCGGTACATATCACTTCCCGATTTGTTATTCCGGTCCCGATTGCTCTAACTACGATGCTTATCCTGTTATGCGTGAGGGCTTCGAGATGCTCGATTTGTGCTTCGGCGGTCACGAGCATAACTTTGCACGCAGCTTCCCTGTAAGAAACGAAGAGATTTTTGAGCATCCGTCACAGGGTACAGTTCACTATATGCTCGGCAATTCCAATCAGAATCCTCCGGGCACAAGAGCACTTTCAAAGGTATGGCATTCCGCCTTTTACAATCAGGAGGAGGATGTTTCCGTTGTCGCAATCGTGGAAATTGACGGCAAAAAAATGACTCTTACTTCAATCGTCTGCGAGGACGGACGAATCGTTGATAAGTGCATTATCGACAAGGAGAAGGATGAAATTCTCCCGTATGCTCTTGCTCCGATTTTCAATCAGACAAGAATGACCTTCAAGGGAGCGTTGCTCGGACTTTGTTCTTACTCCGTTCCGTGTCAATTCGTTGACGGTGTGTGGTATGCTCCTCTCGGTGTGCTTATCGGTTATATCGGTGGATACGTGCTCAAGGAAAAGGGTAAAATTACTCTTGAAGTATATCGTCACAAGGCTGTTTTCACCGAAGACAGTAATATCGTTGAAACCGACAGGGGAGTTGTTCAACTTAAAAACAAGGTTCTTCGCCTTAATCAGGGTCAGCTTTATATGCCGTGCGATGCGTGTGAAATTTTCGATATGCGCTGGGCATACGCAAAGAGAAATAATTTCATTTCCTTTGAGTGTGAAAGCGAAGATAAACCAATTACCGAACAACCATAATTGACAAATTAAAAATATTAAGTTATAATCTCAACAGAAGGTGATTTTATGGCAAAAAAAGAAAAGGCCCCTATTATTGAAGAAGCACAGAAAAATATGGACAAATATGCCAAGGCGGTTGAATCCGAGAAAAAAGGAAAGAAAGCGGTAGCATCAATTTTATTTTCGGTTTTGCTTATTTTCATAATTCTTTTTGCAATTATGATTAAATCTTATATGGCTGAAAATCAAAAGGGAAAAGTAATTGTCTTCGATTCCGATGCAGAAAATCCTTATAAGATTTCAGCACATACTGAGGATGCCGAAAACATTGAGGCAACCAACCTCGCTGACTATCTTGCTGAAAAAGCATCATCGGCATTAAATGACAAAAACTCAAAGGAAACTACAACAGTTGCCGAAACCACTACACAAAAATAAACATAATAAATTAAAATGAGATATGAAAAAGGTACTATTATGCAGATTTTAATTAAAATCACATAATAGTACCTTTTTTCATTGTTTTCAGCAGAGTAAATTTACTCTGCTTGAGATTCTTCTTCGCTTTGCTCCTCAGAACGAAATTTTATATAGCCTCCCTCTGACGAGGGAGGTGGATTTGACG
>DCGX01000001.1:43851-56221 GCA_002315505.1 Ruminococcaceae bacterium UBA1767 | reverse complement strand
CCTACAAGGTTGTTGCCGAGGAATATGATTCATATACCGACAGCTATATCGGTCGAACATATATGGATGCTCCCGAAATTGACGGACTTGTTCGCTTCACCTCAAACACAGATATCGAAATCGGAGAATTTGTCGAAGTTAAGATTTTCGATATTGATGAATATGACTTAATCGGAGAAAAAATATAATGAACTTACCTAACAAAATTACGGTTTTTCGTATGTTCGTGGCACCTGTTTTTCTTGTGTTTTATTTAATGAACATTCCGCATAATTATTTGATTGCTGCAATAATTTTTGCAATCGGTGCAATTACGGATGCTATTGACGGAAATCTTGCAAGAAAACGTAATCTCGTTACAGACTTCGGAAAATTACTTGACCCAATCGCAGATAAAATGCTCGTTACTGCGTGTATGCTCTGCTTTATGCAAGACGGACTTTGCAATATATGGCTTGTGATGATAATGTTGTCACGGGAATTTGCCGTTACATCGTTCAGACTTATCGCTTCGGCACAGGGAGTTGTCATTCCCGCAAATGTTTTCGGCAAAATCAAAACAGTTATGCAGATGATGTTCTCAACAGCCGTTATGGTGCTGTGTGAAGTAAATGTATCTTTCAGCCTCGGATTACCAATGGAAATTATTTCAAATGTGCTTATGCTTCTGACAACAATAATGAGTGTTGTTTCGGGTATCATCTATATGGCAAGAGGTTCAAAGCTGATTGATATAAAAAAATGAACAAATAAACAAAAAGATGTCGTTCACCGAATAAAATGAACGACATCTTTTATTTTAATCTCTTCTTAATGCTTCTATCGGCGTCATATTCGCTGCTCTCTTTGCAGGGTAAATTCCGAAGAAAATACCGATTGCACTTGAGAATCCGACAGCAATGAGAACCGTTGAAAGTTGTAGCTTAATCGGAATATTCAGGTACGCCGCAACACCCAACGCACCGCCGACACCAAGCAGCAGTCCGATTACACCGCCAATCAAACACAGTATAACCGACTCGGTCAAAAACTGGAAAAGTATCGTTGAGGTTTTCGCTCCGAGGGCTTTTCGTATACCGATTTCCCTCGTTCGTTCCGTAACCGAAACGAGCATAATATTCATAACACCGATACCGCCGACAACAAGTGAAATTGCACTTACTGCCGCAATAAATGTTGTGAAAATGCTGATAACCGAATCAAGCAAGTCGATATAGGTCGCCATAATGCTCAATGTGTAAACCGAATCATCAAAGCTGGCGTGTCTTGTCTTGATGATATTCAAAGCGGATTCGCCGATATTTTCAAGGTCATATCCATCCTTAGCCATGAAATAAACCTGCGAATATTTATCAACACGATTAGTAATTTCCGCATTCAGTGATGCAGGAATACCAATCATACCCATTGTCATTCCGCCATACATAGATGACATCTGATCAAGCTGGTCGCTCGAAGCCGCCATATACTCGGTCATATCAACAACACCGATAACCTTAAGGGTAATTGTATTATCATTTACGGTATAATTCAGTGTTTCACCGACACAATTCTTTGTGCCGAACATACTTTTTGCGGTCAACGTGCTGACAACGCAAACATTTCTCTTCTGCTCGTACTCGTCCTTTGTCCACGTTCTGCCGTATTTTGTAGACATATTATTGATAATGAGCATCTCTTCATTACCTGCAATAGTAAATACATATCCGTCATAGCCCTGCGTTGAAACCTGACCGAAGGACATTTCAAACGGTGAACAATACTGTATTCCGTCGAGCTTTTTTATTGCGGAAATATCCGCTTCCGAAATATAATCTGCGTCCTCTGCCGTGTTTGCATTTACCATAATCTGAATGGCGTTAGAACTCATATCCTCAATCATTCCGACAATGTAATCTCTTCCGCCGTTGCCGAGAGTAATGATTGAGATAACTGACGAAACACCAATGATAATGCCGAGCATCGTCAGGAGTGAACGCATCATATTCGTTTTGATACTAAAAATCGCTATTCGTATATTTTCTTTAATATCCACTCTATCACCTTACAGCAACCTTAATTCCGTCTTCAAGTCCGCTTGTATTCTTAATAAGAACATCTCCCTCGCTGACACCCTCTGTAACCTGATAGAATGTGTCATTTGAAATACCGAGAGTAACATCCTTCTTGACCGCTACGGATTTATCTGCGTCATAAACGTAAACAAAGATATCTTCGCCGTCAATACAAATTGCCTCAACAGGAACAACGATTGCATTTTCTGCAGTATCTGTAACGATAGAAACATCAACGTCTGTACCGACAATAACTGAGCTGTCCGCACTGTCAATTGTGACCTGTGCAGGGATTGAACTACTCGAGGAGCCTGTTGAACCCATGATAGAGCTGAGATTTATTCCGCTCGATTCGGTTGCAGTTGCGCTGATAAACGAAACCTTACCCGAGTGAATCTGTCCGTTTGCTGACTTTACAGTAACATCCTGATTAAGAGAAACATCGAGCACATCATATTTATTCAATGCAATATTCGCTACAAGCGGATACTGCAAGAGCTTAATAGCCGCTGTCTGATTATCAAAGAACGATGTGAGCATAGAAGTGATATCGCCACCCGATGCAACAGATGAAAGAATAGAAGTTATGTCACTCTTTGACTCAGTACTCATAACAGATGTTGAGCCGACAACAATATTCACCTCACCGACAATTCCACTTGTTTCAGCCTTCCAGCCATCTTTCATTTTGTCAACCTGTTCTTTTGCCTGAGCATATGCCTCCTGCGCCTTCTCGGCTACAGTTTTATATGCTGACAAATATGTACTGTCAGCCTGCATTTCGTAGGTTGCAAGCTGTGTTTTAAGCTGAGCGAGTGTAAGCTCATCACTCATGCCCATCGAAGCAAATGAGCTCATATCAATATTACTGTAATCAGTAAGACTTGACATCGAATCAATCATTGACTTCAGGTCACTGACACTGTTACCTGCCGAAAGTGACTTGACGAGAACTTTTCTTGCCTCATCCTCTGTATATTCGATTCCAATCAGCTTTGCAAGACGAACAAAGCTCTTTACGAGTGAATCTGAAACATTAACGCCCGATGTTGTTTCAGCTGATGCCGATTTTGCTGATGTAGTAGTTGTGGTTTCCTTCTCTGCATTAGCAATCTTTTTTTCAAGAGCGGCAATCTGTGACTTTGTTTCGCTAATTTTGCTTTCCGCAGTCTTTGATTGATTCTTTGCACTCACATATGCAGACTGAGCCTTTTCATAGGCTGTTTCCTTCTCGTTCAAAGCACTCTGAAGAGATGTTGTATCAAATGTTGCGAGAAGCTGTCCCGGTTTTACAATATCACCGACCTTAACGCACACCGAAGTAACCTTCGCACCCTCAGGCATAACAAAGCTCACTTCATTTCCTGCCGAAACAGTACCTGTAATATCAAGAGTTTCGTTGATTGTTTCTTTCTTAACCTCAACGGTTTCAACCTCGAGCTTTTCGTCATTTTTCAATGCAACTGCAATTACACCTGCGATTACAGCGACAACGAGAATTGAAGCAAGAATAATAATTCTTTTCTTTTTCTTAGGCATTTTCTTCTTTTCCATGGCAGTACCTCTTTAATAATATTTTTTTATAAAATGAATATATATTTAACGGTGATAAAATGAAACCGATAATATTCGTTTGTACTATTCTATTTATATTAACACTAACCGCGTGTTCAAGTCAATCAAAAATTGATATAAATCGATATTTAGACGAGATTTATTTTTCCGATTCGTCAGATTTATCCATTGATGATTTTTTATTGACTTCAAAAGGCGATGAATACGTTTACAAAGCCGTAAAAAACGGTGCATTACTTTCTGTGTTTTGCAATTCAAAAGGTGAAATAACGCAGATAGTAATTACAACGCAAAAACGAAGTGAATTCTATGACAGGCTATGCATTGCTTCAATCAAAGCATTTGCAGGCTCCTCTCAGGCAGAAAACGAGTATAAAAAAGCTGTTGCTACGGGTGAAGCGTACACAGGTGACTTCAAGGTGACATTTTCTGATTATCAGATAGGTCAGACGATAATAATTAATCAGAAATCAGATGAGATTAACACAAACAACAATCCGACTTTAAAAAGATACATAAACGAAAAAGATATTTCACGTCCGACACTATCGCAATAAAAAGGAAAAGGATGGCGAGATCCCGCCATCCTTCATTGGGTTATAATCTGTAGCTACAAATTAGAACTTGTATCCTGTATCTGGGATAGAAACTTCTTCCTCAGGAGTTGTTGTAGGCTCATCAGGAGTTGTAGGTACTGTTGTCTCTTCTTCCGGTTTGTAGTAGAGATCCAAAGCAGCATTAGCAACAACACTCTTTGAAATAGCGTCGTTGAGAACTTCTGTGTTAACACCAGCGTCCTGAAGGAACTTATCAAGTGCATCACGACCTGAGCCTGCAGCAGTCAAATCGCCAACGTACTTAGCAATCTCGTTGTAAACAGCAACAACGTCGCCATCGTTTGCGAGAGCGTCCTTGAGCTCTTCAGCCTTAGCCATTGCCTGCTCATCATCGATAAGCTCATCAACAACATCAGCTACTTCTTCTAAATCCGGAGCTTCTGCAACAACTGCAATGTCCTCAGCCTCATCAGCTTCCTCAGCGCAAGCTGTGTAAGCAACTGTTCCGCATACTGCAAGAGCCATAAGTATAGCAATAAATTTCTTCATGTATTTTTCTCCTTTCTAAAAATTCCCACTATGGGTATTCTAATTATACTCCATAGTGGGAAGAATGTCAAGTATTCTGTTAAAAAAGAAATATTTGGGAATTATTCGCCATCAGAAACCTGTGAGCCGTCGTTATGATATCTCCAACCAACAGTAACTTCATTTCCCTTTACGGCATAAGCATCACATTTATCATATGATGTAATTGAGCCTGAGGCAACACTCTTGAAGCCCTTACTATCAAGTCCGTCTGTGAAGCAATCACGCATAGCGGCACTCGGGAATTCAACTGTGCCTACCATTACAAGTGTTGTTCTGTCGCTGTGCTTTTCAAGAACTGCATTTTCAAAGTCTGCTGCCCACCAGCATTTTGTTCTCGGGAAATTGATTCTCGGAACAGGCTTTGCATCTGTTGACTTAACATACTGCCACAATTTCATTGAGCAATACATTGCATCCTCATCCGGAACAGATTTATATGCGATTGATTCCGCACCTTTTTCCTCGTAGACATCACGATAGGTCTTTCCAAAGAGAGAATACTGTTCATCGGCATTTACATTATAGAAACCGATTTCACAACCAACGGAAGCCATGGCATACTCGCCCTTCCAGAACTCAATAAGCCAGAATTTATCATCATATTCAAAATAAACACGGATTGTATCGAGATAGAAGTTTGCAAATCTTGCCATATCGTCATACATCTTATTAAAGCCGTATTTTCTCTGAAATGCAAGCGAATTATAAACATCGGATGTTGACATTACAGTGGTTGTTTCTTTTGTTGTAGCAGGAGTTGTTGATTTTTTCGTGGTGGTGTTCGCTGTGTTTCCTTTTGTAGTTGTTTTTACAGCCTGTGTCGAATTAGTAACAACCACTCCGCTGTTGTTTCCACCCTGGATAACAGCCGTTGAGGTCGGAGTATACACAACTGAATTACCCTCACTGTCAACTACGTAAGACTTTCCGTCATCACCAACAACGATCGTTGTCGGTTCATCCTCATCATAACCATCGCCGATTATAATCGAATCATCCGAGCCTGTCGGAGTCTTTTTCGTTATTTTCTTTACAGAGCATCCTGTCATAGCCGTGCTGAACACCAAAACAAGTGCGCATAGCAGGGCAATCGCTCTTTTACTTCCTTTAAATTTTTCCATACGTTATCTCTCCAATTTAGTTTTATATAATTCTAACATAAAATTAAAGAAAATACAACTACTATTTATTACCGGAAATATTCTTCTGTAACGTAACCATCCTTGTCAATTACATAATTTGCAATTTCATATGGTTCAATTTCTGTTCTGAAGCCAAGGTCAATCTCATCGCAAAGAATGCGAAGTGTCTTTTCTTTTCCGTCAAGCTCCTGCAAGCAGAGAATCTTGTCACTGCTATTGTCATCTGCAAATTTAAAATCAAGAATTTTTACACCTTCACGGTCAATTCTGACAAAATCTGCATTGTATTCTCTGCCGTTGATGATTTCATCTGCCGATTTTTCAGCCAAATCATTTTCACCCTTGAAGATATTAATCCAGCACTCATTAATTTTTGCCTGTGCATTTTCATTGTTCTGTGTTGCAATCTTTTCGGCAAGATTTACCTTCTTTTCAACATCTGACATCGGTGTGGGAATGCTGTCGAGCTTCTTGCTTTCAACATCAATCGCAGAAGAATACATTTCAGCGGAAAGCTCCTCATAGGTTGCGAATTCGTTATTTTCAATGTAATCAGCATCAAGCTCGGAAACATCAATCTTATCGAAGCCGCCGAGAACAAGTGTACGATGATTATTTGCACCGTCAAGCCAGTACAATTTATCCTCCTCGTCAAGCACAACTGCATCAAAGCCGGATTTGTATACAAGAACAGGAAGGTAATTATTGTAAATCTTTTTACCGCAGAAAACCTTATATGATTTTCCGAATTTCTCTTCAAAATATCTTTTTGAAAGGACAATATTTCTTATCAGGTTTTCCTGCGAAATATCCTTAAAGGAATAGCTCCACATTCCCACTGAAGGATTCCATCTGTCCTCTTTGATTTTTTCTGCAATTCTTTCAAAAAGATGCGGTTCATCCTTTTCGATTTCTGCAAGCTGATATGCGTTAAGTCCGTTGATTTTCAACGAACAGTTATCATCAAGCAGACTAAGAGCTGTCTGCAGGGTTTCGGAATTGTATTCATCAATTATTGCAAGTTTTTTCATGTAAGTTCTCCTATTATAAATAATTTCTGTTGAAGCGCTGTCTTAAGTCGAAAGAGCAATCACCATGTAAATCAACCATAGTAACACCCTGCACCCATTTGTCTTCGCTCCAACCTGTTTTTTCCTCAAGTGTATATGTTTCATATCCTCCGCACTGTGCATAAACGAGATAAACTCCGTCATATAATGCACAATAATCATTAACATGGTCGTGACCGGAGAATACAGCCTGAGTGTTGTCAAACTCCTTAATAAGTCCGAATAATCCGCTGTTAAACTGTGAACAGCCGACAGACTCATACATTCCGCCGTAAAGAATCTCACCGTTTCCGTTCGGAGTGCCGAGATTATTATCCGCATCAAAATCCATCGGAATTGCAAATTCCGGAATAGGAATATGCATAAACATCATCGACTTAAATTCACCGTAATTCTCTTTGAATTCGGCAAGGTTATTCTTGTACCAGTTCATCTGATTGTTCTTGATGAAATCGTAGCCTCTCATTTCCGCAGGCACATTGTATTCAAGACGATATTTGTCGATAATATCTCTGCCCGAATCGAAGCAGAACAAGCTCTGCTTAATCGATGTTTCGGAATTCATAATATTAATTATGAAATTACCATAACCGAAAAGATTCTCATCACCGAGCTTAGAAAGACAAAGCGGGAAGCTCGAAAGATTCTTCATAAGGAAATATTTGTGATATTCCTTTTCCTCACGTGCCTCGTGATTGCCGAAAACATATGCCCAGTGAACGCCCATTTTTTCCATAAATGCTCCGAACTGAATAGCGTCAATCTGCTGACACATGGAAAGCACAACGTCACCCGTGAAAAGAATCAGATCGGGTTTTTCTTCTGCGACGTGCTTTGAAAGCATTGTGAGCGCTTTTCTGGTAAGTGCCATATCGTCACCGAGATGTAAATCGGTTGTCACAAGAATCTTAAAGTCACCACTGTCGATTCTTCCGTTTTTATCGTACTTTGCGATATACGAAGTATCGTTTGTTTCCCGGATAATCTTAACGCTTGTTCCGACATATTTCGGCTCGACATCATAAAGATTTCCACACAGCTTTTTCTGTGAAATTCCACGCACCCCTTTTTCAGCGGCAAGCAGAACTTTAATTCCGTTATGACGAATAAATGTAGTTATCGGTTTCATAAATTCTCCTTTACTCTTATATAAACTGATTAAAATTTATAATATTTTTTATTTATAAATTCTTTATCGCATCAGTAACACAACGTGCTTTTTCAATATATGCAGGCATTACATTTTCAAGATGCTTTTTATATTCATCTTTCTTCTCGGAGAAAGCAATATATGAGTTAATCAAATCCCTCGTGGAATTAATATTTTCTATCGGAACAACAAGTCCGTCTTCGGTCGAAAAAATATCCGTTGCAATTCCCTTTGACTTAATGCTGTATCCGATTACCAATGTCGGCACGCAGGTCGAATACGCCGCAATGGTTGCGTGAGTTCTTGCTCCGATAAACATTTCACATTGTGAAATAATTTTTTTGTATTCAGGAGCATTCAAGCTCCTATCAATCAATCCGATTCTGTCGCATTTATTGTTTTCAAAAAGTGCGGAAAGAACGGAAAAATCGTTTTCCTCTCCTCTTGTAACGTGAGGAATCAGCAGAATATTTTTATCGGTTTTTTCTATCAGATATTTTATAAATCCATCAACATAATCAAGGAATTTTCCGTCAGACCGCTGACAAATCAAATCGCTGATATTTAATCCGATTGTGTTCGGCTTTACGTCAGAAGCTCCGTCCGGCTTCAGAGTGAATGCCGAATCGGGAAACAGGACAATATTTTTATCAATTCCGTTTTTTTTCAGAGTTTTGTATGTAATACTTTCTCTTGCGATAATTAAATCGAAGCTCTTTAAATCCCCGACCTTTTCAATGGTAAGGCTTTCCTCATCAATCGAGCAACCCCACAGAATAGTTTTTTTGCCGAGTCGCTTCAGTTCTTTATTCATCGCAACAGCCATATGAGAATCACCATAGCAGTAATTATCTCCGCCGATTGAAATATAGATATCATTTTCCCTGAGCGATGGATTTTTACATGAAAGCGAATAATAATATTCATCCGCTTTGCGCTGCGATTTTTTAGACAAAACGGAAATCTTCAGCTTATCGGCAAGAGTTGTTGACTTCGGCTTGGTGTAATCAAATTCTTCTATTTCGTCAACAAATTTCAGACCTGCCGCTTCATCTTCACTTTTTCTGAAGGAATACAGCTTTACAAAAGCAGTATTGTCATAAGTTTTGATTAATTCAGAAACTGTCCTTGCCAACGCCTCACAGCCGTGGTTCTGACTTCCTCCATGTGAATATAATGCATATCTCATTGTGCGTTACCATCCTCAACAAGCTGTACATCAACATCATCGAAATGACTTCTGCCCCACTGCCGTGGCCAGCTTCGTGATGTACCGTCGGAATGAAGCACCTCGAAAATAAAAGCAGGATAAACATAATCAAGATTTTCACTGTTTGCAGTTGATTTACCGCCCGACAAAATTATTGTCGCCTTATACAGTCCGGGTGCAAGGTTGTGGTCATTGATTGAAACATCAACATCAAATTCACGGACATCGTTTATGTTTGCAAAGGTTTTTGTAAATGCAATTTCAACAGGAGTTTCATCAGCCTGCCATATTAAAATTCTGAAGCTCAGGTCACCGATATTCTCAACCTTTGTTTTAATATGTAATCTGAATTTTATCGACTCATCAGCCTCAAAAATACAGGGCTCATTCTCAAGAATCTGCAGGGATAAAATTTCTGCCTTGTCGAGATTATATCCGACAGGTCTCGGCAAATCTGCAAATTCAACATAGTTTGATTTCTGTGTATATGCCTCGCTGTTATAAACACGGATACCGCCCTCAACATCGCCGTTGTAAATCACTTTACCCTCATTCAGAACAATTACCCTGTCGCAAAGCTGACGAATTGTATTCATCTGATGGCTGACAAAAAGAATTGTACGACCGCTCGATGCAATATCCTTCATTTTATCAATACATTTTTTCTGAAAGCGTGAATCACCGACGGCAAGAACCTCGTCAACGAGCAAAATATCCGATTCGAGTGTCGAAGCAACCGCAAAAGCCAGTCGGACAAACATACCGCTTGAATATCTTTTTACGGGAGTATCAATGAATTTACCAACCTCGGAAAATTCAACTATTTCATCAAATTTCCTGTCAACCTCAGCCTTAGTCATTCCGAGAATCGCACCATTAAGATAAATATTCTCTCTGCCCGTCAGTTCACCGTTGAAGCCTGTACCGACCTCAAGCATTGAAGAAATTGTGCCGAGCATTTCAATCCGTCCGTCAGTAGGCTCGGTAATACGTGAGATAACCTTTAAAAGTGTGGATTTACCTGCACCGTTTTTACCGATAATGCCGACCTTTTCGCCTTGATACACATCAAAGTCAATTCCCGACAATGCCCAGAAATCTTCCTTTTCGGGTGATTTCAGCTTTGCTTTGACCTTTTCAAAAACCGATGTCTGATTTTCACTTTTTCCTATATGCTTAATAACGTATTTCTTTTTTATGTTCCGAATTTCAAGAACCTTTAATCTCTCGTCCATATAATCCCCCGTCACACCAAATCAACAAATGTACGTTCGGATTTTCTGAACGCCGCAATTCCACAAGGAACAAAAACCACTGTCCAGCCGATTGCAACGAGAAATGTAAACCAGTCAAATTTCATATCGCCGATTATGCACCACTTGAATGCGTTGACAAAGCCTGCCGCAGGATTAAGTGAGTACAGTAATCTGTACTTCTCGGGAATAGAATCAACGGAATAAACAACGGGAGTTATGTACTGCCATATCGAAACAGCAAACGGAATTATCTGCGCAAGGTCACGGAATTTAATGTTAAATGCAGAAAGAAACAATCCGAAAGCCATTCCGAGAACTAAATTCAAAAACAAAAATACGGGAAACAGCAGCATTCGCACTGTCGGGTAATATCCGACAACAAGCATCATAATAATGAGCATTGCCATCGAAATAAGTGCATCAACCAAATATGCAAGCTCAGCTCCGATAGGCGAAAGAATTCTCGGATAATAGACCTTTTTCATAATGTTGGCATTCATAATAAATGTCGAGGATGATGTGGTCAGAGAACGGGAAAACATAGTCCATGCTGTATTTCCTGCAAATACCATGATAAAATAAGGGGCTGAACCATCGGTCGAAAGATTGGCAAGTGTGCCGAAAATGAATGTGGATACTATAGTGCTGATAATCGGAGCAATAAGAGCCCAGCCCAAGCCGATTCTCGTCTGCTTGTATCTTACAACAATATCCCTTTTTGCAAGATTAAGTGCCAACTCACGGTAGTTCCATATATCTTTCCAATACTGGAAATTCTTGCCGTTTGGTTCAATGACAGTCTTTCTCAAAAATATGTCCCCTTTTAATTGACATTTATACTAATATAACAGATTTTTTGAGCTTCGTCAATTAATTGAGAACAAAAATGGTATTTTTTTGTTGCATTTTCGAGGTTTCTAATCTATAATATTATTCAGTTTGTCAAGCTCGTATTTGTACGTTTTAAGTGCCTTAGCTTGATTGAGCCTTTGCTTCATCGGTAAAGAGCTGTCTTTTACATTTCTCTGAAGCTCTTTTATCCGTTCAAGAAGATATTCTTTTTCGGTCATTACAATCACCGAATTTATTTTTAGTTTAATTTTTCGAGGTATCAGATGCAAATACAGGAAGAATTGAAAGATTTTTTATTCTCAAACGGTGTTGCCGATGTCGGGTTTACCTGTGTTGATGACGGTCCGTTCGGAGAAAAAAGCTACGCAATGAGTATTGTTGTAAGGCTGTCGGATGCGATAATTGACGAAATCACCGATGAGCCGACACACACATATTTTCATCATTACAGAACAGTTAACGCATTTATCGACAGAATGATACTGCAATGCGGTTTTATTCTGCAGAAATACGGCTATAAATATATCCCGATTGGTGCATCACAAAGCATTAACAAGGACGGCTGGAACTACTGTGCACGATACTCGCACAAGAAGGTTGCCTCCCTCGCAGGCTTAGGCGGAATCGGTAAGAACTCACTTTTTCTCCATAAAAAATACGGAGCAAGAATACGACTCGGCACATTGTTCACCGACTGCCCTTTTGAATTAAGTGAGGTTGAGTACACTTCTCCCTGCATTAGCTGCAACAAATGTGTTGAGGCCTGTCCGTCGGGTGCAATCTTAGGCGGATTATTTGAAATCGGCACAAAAAGAGAAGAAATTTTTAATCCCGAAAAATGCAGTAACTATATGAAGAAAAATTTTCAACACATCGGCAGAGGTGCTGTATGTGGAATTTGTATGAAGGTTTG